>CAYPTM010000279.1:0-4023 GCA_964413345.1 uncultured Elusimicrobiales bacterium | reverse complement strand
TTGCCGGCGCCCAGCTTTTTCGCCGCGTCCATGACGTCTATCACTTTCTGGACGGGCACGTCCCTGTCCGCCTGCACGAGAACGGTTTTCTTGGAGGCCTTGCCCAGGTGGAGCAGCAGTTCCTTTTCTATCTGCGCCGCGGATATGCGCTTGCCTTCCACCGTGACCCTTCCGCTCTGCTCTATCTGCACTCGCACCACGTTGTCCTCTGTCGATTTCCCCGCCGCGCTGCTTTTTGGAAGCTGGACCGATACCTGCGACTGCACCAGAAAAGGCGTCACCACCATGAAAATTATCAGCAGTATTAGGGAAACGTCGATAAGCGGAATCATGTTTATTTCCGCCATCACTCCCTGTCCCGGGTTATGTATTTTCATGTCAGGCCTTCGCCGCCGCGGCCTGCTTGTGGGCGGGCTTCCACAGGTCGTCGTTCCCGGCGCTTTCCGGCTGGCGGGCCATCTGTTCCTTCACCACTTCCTCGCAGGCCCATTCCATCTCGGTCGTATACTTGTTGGCGCGGGAGATGTAATAGTTATAGGCGAAAACGGCCGGTATGGCCACGAACAGGCCCGCCGCCGTGTTGACCAGGGCCTCCGCTATGCCGGCTGCCACCACCGAAGGGCCCGCGCCGGAGTACACGGAAAGATCCTTGAAGGCGCGCATGACGCCCACCACGGTGCCGAACAGGCCTATGAAGGGGCAGGTGCTGCCGATTGTGGCCAGCGCGGGCAGGCCCTTGTGGAGGGCCGTGGCGTGGAATTCTATGGCGCGTCCGGCTGATTCCATCCGTTCCGCCCTGTTGCCCTGCGCTTCAAGCGCGGCCAAAAGTATCGCGCCGGTGGGTGTCTGGGAATGCTTGCAGATTTCGGCGGCCTTGCCGGCGTTGCCCGAGCGCAGGTGCTTCAGGACTTCGGCCTTTAGGGCGCTTATGGAGCGGAGATTCCTGCCGTAGTATTTCCAGCGTTCGATTATTATGGCTATTGAGTAGACGGAAATGGCGACCAGCACTATGAGTATAAAGCCGCCCGCCATTATGAGTTCTTTGAGTCCGAAAGTCATTGGTGTTTCTCCTTTGCGCGGGATGCCCCGCTCTTATATGTAATTATAGCATTTGCGTATAAAAATGACGGCGGCCCCGGTATCCGGTGCCGCCGTCTGGTCTGAAAGGTTTGGTCAGAATGAAAACGAGGAGTCCAGCCTGATTGTTCCGGCCGAGGCGTCTTTCCTGAACTCTCCCTTGTATGATATGCCCGCGCCAAAGGCTCCGGCTGACGCGGCCATGCCGAGTGTTGTAGCGAAGGCGGCTTCCTGCCTTTGCAGGCCGTTTATCGTAAAGGTCGTTCCCGGGCCCGCGAGGGCGGCTTCCAGCGGCCTGTTGCCTGACGGGGAAAAGTATTCCCAGCCCACCGAAGCGTAGGGGCTTAGTTTCACTTTGCCGGGCTTGAAGTCTTTTGCCACGCCAAGGCCGGCCTCGGCCATCCATGTCTTGCGGTTGTAAGCCGATAGCGACAGGTTGAGCGAATCCGCGCCCTGTTCGGTGAAGGCGGAGGTCCTCGCCACCGAATACCAGCCTCCGGCGTAGGGATTGAGCCTGATTCCGCCAAGCGTCCAGTCGCTCTCGGCCGAGAGGCCCAGCATAAGGTCTTTCCATTTCGGGGTGGAGGAGGCGGTCCTTGCTATTTCGTAAGCGGTTCCGCCGGAATCCGTGCCGTAAACACGTATGTTGCGCTGCGCCGCCGTTCTGCCGAGGCCGCCTGAAACCTGCGCTGAGAATGCCGTCCAGCCGGCGTCATACGCGGAATAAAGCGCGACACGCTGTGTGTCGCTTCCGTAACTCCCCGAGGCGTTGGCGCGGTTCGTGTCGCTTCTCTGCAGCCCGACTGCCATGCCGAGCGTCAGCTTTTCTCCCGCAATGGCTGTCCATCCTGCCGCCACACCTGAAACTCTTTCCGCGTAGCCGGAGAATTCCCCGACGCTTCCTCGCCGGAACAGCCCGTTCTGCGCTTCCACCCATAAGCCCCTTTGCCGGCCTGGCGTGCTTCTTCTCCGCGCGGCCTCTGCGAACAGCCTGGCCGAGTTAAGCGCGGTTTCTCCAACCGCGTCATAATAGGCTGGTCCGATGGAGTCCAGCGAAGCGCGCAGGTTCACCCTGTCCCCGTAGTTGGCGATGTCCAGGACGTTGTAGACGTTTTCAAGGTCGGAATATGCGGCGGGTATGTATGAGTCCAGATAGGCCGCTGTTTTTGCGTTGTTGCCGGGGGCGGCGTAAGCCTCGTATGACATCGCCTTGGCCGTCAGAAGCTGTCCGTTGATGTAACTGGAGAGCGGTATGTAGGAGCCGTTCAGGTAAAACTGTTCCGAGCCGCCGGTCCCCCAGCCGGCTATCGGCCCGGCAAGGCCGGTCCATATTTCAGTGCCGGTTCCCGCAAGGATAGGAACGCGCACTATTGTCAGGTACACGGGAACGGCCGGGAGGGCGAAGTCGTTGCGGAGCTGCGCTATGGTCTTGCCGCGGACGTCGGCGGCTCTCATCAGCCAGCGTCCGGCCTGATTGCTCGGATTAGACGGGTCCGACGGGTTGTAAAGCCGCACGTACTGCTCCACCCGGTCGGTCTTTGTCACTGTCACGTCAGTTCCCGTGTCCCAGGGCGGCGAGGCTGTAGGGAAGCCCGCGTTGGCCGCCGCTCCCGTCATTATTGAAGTCTGCGTCCCGTGCGGCTGCACCAGGCTTTGCCAGGGTACAGCCCCGGCGTCGGTCGCGGCAAGGAACAGGACTGTGCCCGCAAATAGTGAAGCGAATCTCATTGTTTACTCCCCCCCAAAAAACGCTGTTTGATTTGGCCAGTACAATCTAGCAAATTGAAAATAAAATAGCGCGGCTTTATCGCCGCGCTTTTTTATTCAAGCAACTGCCGTGTTTTCTATGGGGCTACTGTGAATTCCGTCCGCGAAAGTACTATCCCGTTTTCGTCGAGCGCCTGCACTTCCCATGCGCCGGGCCGGACGGTTTTTTTGGACCATGTCCTCGCGGGCGATACGGAAAGCACGGCCTTTATCTCCGCGACCATTCTGCCTTCGTGGAACCAGCGGTGCAGAAGCGTGAATGGAACGGCGGGGGAGGCGACCTGGTTCCAGTAGACCGCCACTGTCTGCCCTGCAAAGGCCGGGTTTTCGCCTTCGGGATTTTTATCCTTCAGTCCGGACGCCAGCGTGTGCCGCAGGACGCGCAGTGACGATGCGGGAGGAGTGGAAATTTGAGTTTCCGCGGGCTCTGCCGGAGGCTGCGCGGCCGCTTCCTGCCGCGAGGGAACCAGCGCCGGATGCACGAAATCGGTTACCGGGGCGACGGTCGGGGCAGCGGCATTAGCTTCTTCCCTTTCCGCCTGTGCCGGGCTCATTTCGGTAAAGGCCGGTTCTTCAGACTGGACCTGTGTTTCGGCAAACTGCTGGGCCTGCGCCTTTTCCGGAACCGGGGACGCGGTTATTTTCGCCGCTGCCGACAGTTTGCCTGACGCGGCGGTAAGCGCAGCCTGTCCGCTGCCATAGACCGCGCAGAGGGCGCGTCCCCTTTCATCGGTAAAAGCCCACTTCGGGTCCGGCAGGAATTTGCCCAGAGTGGAGAAATCCACCCGGAGCCCTTTTACCGGATTGGAATATATGTCCCGCGCGACGGCGGCTGCGTAGGTTTTCCCCCCGTATTTCTCTTCCGAAAGGGAGAGGGATGCCGCGTCGTTGGGGAGTATTTCGATATTGCCGCTTTCGCCTGTGAGCCCGTTATAGTCCGCTACGGCTATCCTTATGATTCCGGCCTTGGTGAAACTCTGCTGGGCCACCACGGCCCGGCCCTTGTCCAGCAGCGCGCTGGTGACGGAAAGCGTGCCTTCCGCGGCCAACCCCCGCATTCTTGCTGACATGGTTATCGGTCCCGAGCGCGAAGCATCGGTAAGTCCGCGGGCGTCGCGCACCGTCACCTGTATGGCGAAGGGTTCCCCCGCGCGGACCTTCTCTGGGGAAGAAATGGTT
>CAYPTM010000278.1:0-4029 GCA_964413345.1 uncultured Elusimicrobiales bacterium | reverse complement strand
GAAGGGACCGGCCTCGGCCTAGTGACCACAAAGCAGCTCGTGGAAAAACAGGGCGGCGCGATAACATTCTCGAACAGGCTTCAGGGCGGCGCGAAGGTGCTTGTTAAACTGCCCGTGGTCCCGGAAAAGCCTGCCGCGACAAAACCGGCGGCAGCCCCCGCAAAATCCGCGTAGTGCTTCAATCTTAAACGGAAAGGGCCTGTCCATAATGGACAGGCCCTTTTCAATTCTCAGCAAAGCCTATTCGCTCAATGTCCCAGGAGCGCCATCACTATTATCGCGATTCCAAGCGCCAGCCGGTACCAGGCGAAAAGAGCCATTCCCCTGCGCTTTATGTAGGAAATAAGGAAACTTATCGCCAGCCAGCCGCTGACCGCAGCCACGATGAACCCGATGCCGAAGGAGGCGTTGAAATCAGACGGTTGCAGCTTCACGATTTCCTTCAGCCCCGCGGCGGCTATGATAGGCGTTGAAAGGAGGAAAGAGAAACGCGCCGCGCTGCCGCGGGAAAAACCGAGGAACAGGGCCGCCGTCATGGTGATGCCGGAACGGGACACCCCGGGCGCAATGGCCAGCGCCTGCGCACAGCCGATAACAAGGGCGGTTTTCCAGTCGATGCGCCTGTCCTCTCCTTCCCGGACACGGCTGTCCGCGTACCAGAGGACGAAACCGAATACGATGAGGTTGACGGCCATGTAGACTGGATTGCGAAAAGCGCTCTCCGCATAATGCTCAAGGAAAAGACCGGCGAGCCCGCCGGGCACGGTGGCCAGGACGAGCAGCCACAGCGCGCGCCCGTCTTCCGAAGAAGGGCTGGAAAAGCCGTCTTTGAGTATTTTGACCCAGTCTTTCCAGTAATAGGCCAGGACGGCGGCGAGCGTGCCCATATGGAGCATTACGTCATAAGCCAGCCCCTGGTACTGAAGCCCGAATATCCACGGGAAAAGAGCAAGATGCGCGGAACTTGATATGGGAAGGAATTCCCCCAGACCCTGCAAAAGGCCGAGAACGGCAGACTCGAAGATGCCCATCGATTAGTCCTTCGGCGCAAGCATAAGCAGTTCCGCCCTGCCCGCGCCGCAGGTCAGTTCGGACGGCCATTCATCCCCGGACAGAATGGAGATGAAACCACCGGGTGACAGGTGCATTCCCTGCTCCCCGAGCAAAACCCCCGCCAGAAGCCCCATCTGGGGCTGATGGCCCACCACCATGACGCACCCGCCGTCCGCCGCGCCGGATAAGACGGCGGACCAAAGGTCGTGCAGTTCATACTCTCCGGACAGCTCCCTCGCGGTCTTCACCGGCACGCCGAACTCCTCCGCCATTATCGCGGCGGTCTGCTGCGCCCGTACCAGCGGGCTGGCTATGATTACAGACGGTCTTATGCCCAGTTCAGCCAGCTTGGAGGCGGAAAAAGTCACACCCCTGCGTCCGCGTTCGGAAAGTGGACGGTCGTAATCGGACAGGACTCCGGCCTCCCCCGCGGAGAGGGCATGCCCGTGCCGGACTATTACAATGCGTCTGTCAGGCTTTTGCGTCATAAAACAATTACGCGTCCCGCCGCGGCGCGGTTTCAATATCCATCAGTTCAAAACGCCGGCAAGGCGCTCCTCCGCGACTTCCGCTATGGCAAGCGCCGAAGTAAGTCCCGGCGACTCCATGCCGACCATCGTAAGAAAGCCCTCAAGCCCCCTGTCGGCCTCGTGCCGGATTATGAAATCCGGTTTTGGCCCCTCGAAACTCTTAAGGTGCGGCCGGACGCCGGCCGTATCCGGCATAAGCTCCTCGTCCCTTACCGCCGGAAGGAAAAGGCGCGCCGCTTCGCCGAAAGCATGGCGGTGGCTTTCGTCTATCCTGTAGTCGAGGCAAGGCACCTCGAAAGCGCTTGGGCCGACCCGTATATGCCCCGCGAGGTCGGGCGTCAGGTGAGTGCCGAGGCTTATCTCCCCCGGCAGGGGATATATCAGGCGGCTTATGGTATGACGGGCGGTTATGCGGAAATACTCGCCTTTTATGAATTTCTGCGCGTAGCCGGCTTTTTCAACATCGATACCGGCCATCGAACAGACGGACGGCGCGCCATGCCCCGCGCAATTTATTACTACACGGGAAAGGAAAGGCTCCTGTCCCGCCGCGGAAAGCACATAGCCCCCCTTTTCGCGAGACAGGGCTTCAAGCGGGCTGGACGGGAACAACATCGCCCCGGCGGACTGCGCCTTTTTCAGGAGGGAATCCATGAACGCATCCGCGCTGAAGATGCCGGTGGAAGGCGAGAGTATGGCGGCGCGGGAGCTTATCTCCGGTTCCAGCCGCCGCGCCTCCTCCGCGTCGATAATCCGCAGGTCGGAGACTCCATTCCGCAAACCCAGCCGGTACAGCTTCTCAAGACCCTCTTCCTCTTCCTGGCGGGTGATGACTATCATCTTGCCGGTCTTCTTGCACGGGATATTATTGGCCGCGCAGTATTCGTAAATCATCTCCCTGCCGCGCACGCACAGGGTCGCCCGGAGGCTGCCTGGGACATAATAGATTCCGGCGTGAATGACCTCGCTGTTGCGCGAACTGGTCTCCTGCCCGTGGCGGGGATTCTTTTCCAGTATCACCACGGTGCGGTCCTCGCGCGCAAGGCGGGCGGCGACAGCCAGGCCGATAACGCCCGCGCCGACTACGGTTATGTCAACGCTTTCCATCGCCGCCTCCGGAGGAAGAACGCTCAAGCTCCCTCCCCAAATCATCGAGAGCACGGCCGAATGAGGCCCAGTCCCCGTTCTTCATGCTGGCCTTCGCAGACCTGAAAAGCTCAAGGGCGCGGGAAACAAAAGCCTTTTTCTCCGGCCTGGCCTCCGCACCGGAAGGAGGCTTTGCGCCGCCCGGCCCGGACAGCACGCGCGACAGCGCGGCTTCAAGGGAATCCTCCATGGCGATCCGGTCGCCATGAGCCGCGATTACCTTGCGGAGTTCCGGTATTTTCCCGATGTCGGCCTGAAGGTACACGGGTTCCACATATATCAGGGTGTCTTCTACGGGGATGACCATTATGTCGCCGCGCAGTATCTTGGTGCCCTTCTGGCCCCAGAGAGTGAACTGCTGGGAAATGGCGGAATCCTGATTTATGCGCGCCTCTATCTGCATCGGCCCGTAGACGAGGGAATCCTTGGGGAAGCGGTAAAGTATAAGCTCTCCGGCGTGGGGCGCGTCGCTGCGGGCGGCTAGCCAGGCGATCATATTGTCCTTGTTGCTCGGCGTGAAGGGAAGCATGAGGATGTACTCCTCCTTCGCCTCGCCGGGGAAGCGCATGATGGTGTAGTAAGGATTCATCATGCTCTGCCCGTTGTTTTCCCCTATCTGGCGGGGGAAATCCCACAGGTCCTCCTGATTGTAAAAAACGCGGGGGTCCGTCATATGGAAACGGCAGTAGGCCCTGGCCTGAAGGCCGAACATGGCGGCGGGATAGCGCAGGTGGTCGCGCAGGCCCTGAGGCATTTCCTCCAACGGGCGGAAAAGGCCGGGGAACATCGCCTCATATGTTTTCAGCATGCTGTCCTCCGGGTCCGCGTTGTAGAAAACGGTCTTTCCGTCATAAGCGTCAATAACCACCTTTACGGAGTTGCGGATATAGTTTATGCCGTTCATCCCGGGGGATTCGGAATACGGGAAGCGGCCCGTTACGGCATAGCCGTCCATTATCCAGTAAATCCTGCCGCCGGAAATGACCGGGTACGGGTCATGGTCGTACCGGAGGAAGGGAGCCACGCTCGTCACGCGCTCGATGATATTGCGCCTGAGCAGGAAGCGGCTGCCGGCGGAGATATCCGAAGACAGCAGTATCTTTATGGTGCCGAAGCGCAGCGCGAACAGCGCACGCCGCAAAAGGCTTCCCGCCGGAATGCCGGCATTGCCGCTGTATTCCCCGTAAACGTTTTCCTCGCCGCGGGGATAGTCCAGCGCCTTGAGGCGCGTGTTAACTATGGCGTAGGGGCTGCTAATCCTTTCCCCGAAATAGACGCGGGGTTCCGAAAGCGAGAGCGC
>CAYPTM010000277.1:0-4056 GCA_964413345.1 uncultured Elusimicrobiales bacterium | reverse complement strand
TGCACTTTCGGGAGCAGGTATTCGTACAGTTCCCGGGCTGAGCTCTTGCCGCCCTTGGCGTTGAGACCTTTCAAAAGGTAGTAGGTGAACAGTCCGTGGCCCGCTTCTTCTTCCGTTCCTGTCACTTCGTCTGGCCCGGCGGCGGCGAGCACCGTCATTTTAGCGCCGGCGGGCGCTGTCGTTGCCGCCGTCACTACCAGGGGGCGCATGCCCTTGGCCAGAACCGAGCGTCCGCCCGCGCCTGAAAAGCAGGTGTCCAGGGCGATAATCACTTCCCCTGCCTTGAGGGCATTCAGCCTGTCATAGAGGCGCGCTATCGGATAGCCGGTATTCTCGATGAACTTCGGGTCCCCGTCCCAGGGGACGAGGTATGCCTGCCCGGTTTTGGGGTCGGGCGCGCCGTGCCCGGAAAAATAGAAGAAGACGCGAGAGTTTTCCTTCACGTTGCGCGGAAGCCATGATTCCACGTATTTCTCTATGCCGGTGCGGGTCGCGCCCTGTCCAGTAAGGAGTATGATGTTCCTTTGCGGGAAACCCAGTGCCAGCAGATGGGCCCTGACAGTTTCCGCGTCCCGCGAGGCGTAATCAGCCGGAGGAAGGTCCGCGTATTTTTCCACGCCGATTATCAGGGCAAAACGGTCCGGGTTTTCCCGGGCGGCATAGGAGGGCTTTTCCACGTCGGAGGAAAAAGTTCTCGCAGGGGGGGCTGGCGCGTGGGTCGGCTGCGCCGCGGCAACCGTCAAGGGGGGAACGTCCAGCCCGGCCATGGCCAGCAGTTCCCTGTTGGATGCTAGCGCGGCCTGCAGGCTTCGGCGCGCGTCGGTATGCGCGGCCAGTAGAACCCGGGTTGGCTTCTTGTTGTCGGGGCTTTCTCCTGAGCCCGAGCCTTTCGCCTCTGCTACCTTGTTGCCCTGCGCGTCAAGGAAGATGACGCTTACATCCATCCTGATGATGCCGGCTCCCGTGGCGCCGGGAAGCGTGGGAACTATGTCCAGTATCGCCACGAGGTCGGTTCCCGCGGAGCGGGCCTCCTCGATGCTTTGGAGCGGAACGGCCGACTTGAATATTCTGCCGAGGTCGTTGCTGTAGTCGCGTATCATTTCCTTATGGTCGAAAGAGCGCCTTCCCAGTATGGCTGTGGCGCACCACCACATTGACGCCCTTGAAAGGAGTTTCGACGCTTCTTTCGTGTTTTCGGATTCAAGTATGCCGATTGAAGTTTTGGGGAACACGTTTTGCGGCTCGAAACGGGCATTCGTGCCGGTGAGAGGGTCCTGTTTGCTTACCGGTTTCATGCATCCGGCCATGAGCGCCGCGCCGGCAAGCGCGGCGACAGCAATGCACATGCGGCGCGGAAAAAGACGAGCCGACGGATTCGCGGCTGAAAAACTAACTGTGCCGGACATACCCCACCCCCAATCCTCATTATCCCCAAAGCGTGAAAGGCGCTGCAATGATAATACAAAAGCGCGGCATGGAATGCACCCCGTGCTGCCGCTTTGTCGCTATTGGTTTTTCGCGAGCGGCAGCGTGAAGTGGAAGACGGAGCCTTTCCCGGGTTCGGACTCCGCCCATATCCTTCCGCCCTGTTTCTCGATGAACTCCTTGCATATGGCCAGTCCCAGTCCTGTTCCGCCAGGCTTGCGGGTGTCGCCCCGGTCGAGCTGCTCGAACTTGTGGAAAAGCCGGGGCATGTCTTCGGCGGATATGCCGGTGCCGGTGTCTTCAACCGAGATTCTTATGCAGCCGTCTTCCCGCGCGGTGGAGACAAGGACATCCCCCTTGTCCGTGGCCTTGAGCGCGTTCCCGACCAGATTCGCCAGCACCTGCGCCACCTTGTCCGGGTCGCATTCCACGGGCGGAAGGGCCTTGTCTAGTTCCGAGTCCAGCGTCACGCCGTTCCGTACTGTCAGCGCCATCGCCCTGAGCGTTTCGGCGGCTATTGCGTTCACGTCGACCTGGCGTATGTTGAATTTCATCATGCCCGCGTCCAGCTTCTGGATGTCCAGCACTTCGTTTATCAGGCGGGTCAGCCGGTCCGCGTTCCGCTTGGAAAGCTCCAGAAGGTCCTTCTGGAGCGGGTTTATTTTCCCGCAGGAACCGTCCAGTATTATCTCCATGCTGGCCATCATGGCGGCGAGCGGGGTGCGCAGCTCGTGCGAAACCATGGAGGTGAAATCCGAACGCAGACTGGCTGTTTTTTTGAGTTCTATCTCAGCCTGCTTGCGCAGGGTTATGTCGGCTACCACGGCCAGGAAATATATCGGTTTGCCGTTCCTGTCCCGGATGAGGTTCACCCGCGCCTCGCCGTATATCGTCTCGCCGTCGTTGCGCAGGTAGCGGGTCTGGGCCACCTCGGCTGCTCCCTCGCCGGCCTGTAACTGGGTAAGCTCTTTCATGGTGCGCTCCAGGTCCTCGGGATGGACTATTTCGGAGAGCGTGCGTTTTCCCAGTTCCTCTTCCGTGTATCCCGCGAAGGCGCAGAAAGCCCTGTTGGCCTTGATGAATTTATTGTCGAAGCCCACCATCGCCACGCCTATGGGCGCATTGTCTATGGTCGCCAGGAGCTTGGCCTCGTCCTCGATGAGTATTTCCTCTATTTGTTTCCGCTCGGTTATGTCCACAAGGATGGTAAGGTAATACCGCCTGCCGTGTATCGGGATGGATTCGCCGTAAAGCAGGCCTTCGCATATCCCGCCGTTTTTCCGCCGGAGCCGCACTTCCATGTCGCTGAACCGTCCATCCTCAAGCAGAAGGCTCAGTATTCTCTCATGCTGTTCCAATTCCGGGAAAATGCACAGTTCAGTCGGGGTTTTCCCGATAGCCTCTTCCCTGCTGAAGTTGAAAAGCCTTAGGAAGGCTTCGTTAACATCCAGAAAGACCCTGTTGCCGCCGGAAGCTATGCTTATAGCCATCGGCGCGGGACTGTGGCGGAACAGTTGCTCGAACCTGGCCTGCGCTTCCTCCTCCTCTGTAAGGTCCTGCGCTATGCAGCAGAGGCACTTCTTTCCGTTCCAGAAGACGACACATGCCCGGTTATTTACGTTTATCCGCTTTCCCGTCGCCGACAGAAACGGGATTGGATACTCCGTCCTTTCTCCCCTGCGGACCATTTCCACCAGATTGGTAATCGTACCGCTGCTTTCCGGCGGATGTATGTCGGGTATACTGAGCGTCTTAAGCTTTTCCAGAGGATAGCCGAGCTTGTTTATTGCGGCGGAGTTGCCGTACAGCAGCTTCCCGTCCAGCGTCGCGATGAGGACTATGTCCGACAGCGTGTCCAGAAAATACTGGTAGTTCTGCTCGTTCTGCAGAAGCCTTTCCTCAAGGCTTTTGAGCGCGGTCACATCGTATGCCACGCCCATCAGGCCGGTCTGCGTTCCGGTCTCGTCCAGCGTGGGGAATTTATAGACCGCGAGCCATTTTCCGTCTTTGGGCTTTTGTAATATTCTTTCTGTTTTTTGTTCCTTCCCGGCTAAAATCGCGCTGTCGTCCAATTCCGCTTCCGGATTGCGGTATTTTCCGGGCAGGTCATCATTTGTTTTCCCCGCCATTTCCTCGCCGGAACGCATGTCGAAAGCCTTGGCCAGACAATCGTTGGCCGCAAAATATCTGCCTTCTTTGTCCTTCAACCAGGCCATGAACGGGAAATCCCGGACAAGGGCTTTTATGTCGGCGCGGAAGCCGGCGTTATCTTTGAAAGGTTTTTTTTCGGCCCGTTTCTTTTTCATGTTCCAGTCCCGCGGTCCGCGGCGTCGAAAAATTCCGCGCGGCAAACCCCGCGCCGCCCGACGGCGCGGAGTGATTCTATGCGCTGAAAATAGTCCTGAGGCTTAAATCCCCCATGCGCTTAGTATAACACGGGAAAAAATATTATCCAGACGCTTTGTTATTTATGATTGTTCGTGCGCCGCTGCCTGAGTCAGCCCAGATAGGCTTCTTTGAGGAGGGGGTTGGAGAGCAGCTCTTCCCTGGTGCCCTGAACGGACACCGAGCCGGTTTCCATGACGTAGCCGCGAGTGGCGATGCCGAGCGCGGCGTGGACGTTCTGTTCGA
>CAYPTM010000276.1:0-4057 GCA_964413345.1 uncultured Elusimicrobiales bacterium | reverse complement strand
TGAACCAGCCGATGCCGCACGACGAGGAGCAACTGGTGGCAAATCATCATCTTCTTCATCAAGGGCTCGACCAGCACTGCGAGGGGAACCGATTGAACCCATGCCATAGGCACCAGAAGCACTATTAGAACCTCGGCTGGCAGACCCAGTGCTACCCATGCCATACCCACCAGAAGCGGCGCCAGAAGCACGGCTGCCAAAGGCATTTTGCATATCTTTGCGCAAATCTCTGCCACTAAATGAACGGCCATCTTCGCCATCACTGCGGGCGACAGGCAGAACGTCGCGGTAAAGCTTGGCTCAAGCTGGGCATGGAATCCCCCCGGCGAAAAATGGACGCTGGCCGCCAGCGGCAACAATTACGCCGTCTGGACCCAGCCCAAGTAACCGTTCAACCTGAAACAAACCGCCCCGCGCATTATATGCGCGGGGCGGTTTGTTATAGCGGATTCGGTTCAGCCCAGGAATTTTACGGCGAGCAGGGTGGTATCGTCGCTGCGGACGCCTTTTGAATATGAGTCAATCTCCTTCATCAGTCCCGCGACAAGTTCCCGGACATTCTGACCTGACGCGGAGGAAGCATAGGCAAGCAGGCGTTCGTCCGAGTAAAGCACACCGTCCCTGTCCATGGCCTCCGTAACGCCGTCGGTGTAAGCCAGCAGCACATCCCCCGGGGCCAGCCGGATAGAGGAAAGCTTGAACGCGGCGTTTTCCCTTATGCCAAGAGGAGGGCCGGGGAGCTTGGGAATGAAAGAAGATTTGCCGCCGCTTATTAGCACGGGAGGATTATGCCCCGCGCTCGCGTAGGAAAGTTCCCCCGTGCCCGTATCCAGCAAAGCCGCGAATACCGTAACAAACATGGCGCTGTCGTTTCCATCGCAAAGCTGGCCGTTCACTTCCGCGAGCATCCTGTCCGGGGTAAAGCCCCGGTTTGCCGCGTTCTTGAGCAATGCCTTGGCGACGCTCATAAACAGCGCGGCGGGAACGCCCTTGCCGGTAACATCGCCTATTACAAGGCACAGCCGCTTTTCATCCACCATGAAGCAGTCATAGAGGTCGCCCCCCACTTCCTTGGCCGGTTCCAGCGCGGCCGCCAGTTCGAAAGCCGGGCCGGCAGGAAGCCTGCGCGGCAGAAAGCTGAACTGGATTTCGCGGGCGATGGAAAGCTCGCTTTCCATGCGCTGGCGGACGGCGGTCTCGCTTGTCAGGCGGACGATGTAATCCTTGAGGCTGCGCTGCATGTGAGAGAAAGCGTCAGCAAGCAAACCCACCTCGTCGCGTGACTCCACGGGCGGGATTGCGGTATCCAGATTGCCGCCCGCAATGCGCCCCGCGGCGTCCGACATGGCGGCAAGCGGCCTTGTTATGGAGCGAGCAAGAAGCGTCACCGCGCCAAGCATAAGCATGAACCCTGCCAGCGCGAGCACGCCAAGCAGGTTGTTCAGCTTCTGGATGTCGGCAAGATACTCTTCCTCCGGGAATACCACGGCCAGAGACCAGCCCGTCGAGGAAACCGGCGCGTAGAAAAGCTTGGCCGGCCTGCCCGTCATGAGATTGAACACACGTGCCGACCCCGTCTTCCCGGCAATCATATCGCGGCCTATGGTCCTCAGTTCCGGGAAACCCTTGGTCTCGGCCAGGGAGAAAATGGTCTCGTTCATCACGAGTTCTCTTATCGGGTGGGCGATATAAGTGCCGTTCTGCGATATCAGGAACGCGTAGCCGGTCTTCAGAACCTTGATGGAGGCTATCTTGGCGGAGATGGATTCGATGGACACATCCGCCCCCACCACGCCCTTGACGATGTTTTCTTCCTTGCCGGCCCCGTAAAAGGGCCGGGAATAGGTGACCATCATCACGCGCCCGGAAAGATTGTCTATATACGGTTCCGTCCATTGAGGGCTGCGCGTTTCAAACGGTATCTGGTACCAGTCAAAGGTGAAATAATTGTACTTGCCCCCGCCCAAAGAACCGATTCTGCTTTTACCGCCCTTCCAGCGTTCGGCAAAAAATCCGTAGTAGCGTTCTTTTTTGTCCATGGCGCCCGGCTCGAAAGCCACTTCCGCGCCATAGATGTTCTGATTCTTGTCCACAAGACTGGCAAGCAGTCCCTCTATTTCCCTGCGCTCCAGGTTGCAGTGCTCCAGGAAGTACACAAGGTTGTCCGGGGAGGCCTTTATGGGGAGGAAGAAACTGTTAAGCTCGTTGACGTTGGCGCCGAGCAGCTCCCGGGCCTGGTTTTCCACGTTGCGCAGCAGCAAGTCGCGGGCGTAACCGAAATAAAGCAGGAAAACGGAAAGGAAGATGGTGGCGCAGACCGCCGAAAGCACCAGAGAAAGCTTCAGCGCTATGCTGTGCGTCTTAATCATATTTCCCGCAGCCGGAGAAGAATTTTTCGTATGACGGGGCGGAGCGTATGACACCCGTCTCCTTCATGACCGAAACCGTCGCCTCGAAATCCTCGCGGGAGAGAATGCCGGGGGCGGATTTGTCAGATTCAATCAGCTCCTTAAGATGGCTCAGCATCCATTTCTGATGGGCGCGCGGGGCGGGCACGTTAGCCGCCTTTCTGCGGCGCAGGACGATGGCGAGGGACTCATCCTCATGGGCAAAAACATACTGCCAGCCCTCGAAAGAGGCCCTGGCGAAAGCGCAGGCGGCCGCCGGGTCGGCCCGGTAGGTGGAGGAAAGGGCGTAAAGACCGTCCTCCGGAAAATTGAGGCCGGAATCGCTGAAACGGAAAACGGTGAGGTCCTCCGGATCCACGCCGGACATCAGCAACACATGGTATTCGTCGTAAAGCATGGCGGATATGGCGTCCACACCGCCGCGCATGAAGATGTTGGGCGAAACGGTCTGCGCCACCTCCTTCACGCGGACGCCGTGCTTCCTGAAAAACGCGCGGGGCTGAGCCTCGAAACCCGGCCATACGCCCACTTTCTTGCCTTCCAGTTCTGACGGCTTTGTTATGCCGGAGGCCTTGCGCGCCACCAGCCACATCCCGGAATTATGCACGAACTGAGCGAAGTTGACGAGGGGAACCCCCTCGGCCGACACGGCAATACCCTGTGACAGCCACATAAGAGCGAAATCAGCCTTGCCGCTTTTAAGGTATTCCGGGGCGGACATATTGGGGCCGGCCTCGACTATGGAGACGTCCAGTCCATGCTTGCGGTAAAAGCCCTTTTCAAGCGCCATATAGTATCCAGCGAACTGGGCCTGCGGATACCAGAGCGTGGCGAATGTGACCTTCTTAAGTTCAGGCTGAGCGCCGAAAACCCCCGGAGAGGCAAGCAGCAGTACGGCCAAGAAGGCGAGTGCAAATCTTTTCATTATAAGGCTGGAGGGAAGCCCCCCGGCAGATTCATTCTAGCATAGAGGAACATGCCCTTTCCCCCCGCGGCAAGCGGGCAAAGGCCTGCAGCGCAAAATGATATATTAATAGCGAAAACCTTATCCCGGAGGCGGGACAGATGCTCCTTATAAAGAAATTCACTTTCGACGCCGCGCACCACCTTGTCAGGTACAAAGGCAAATGCGAACGGCTGCACGGACACACCTACCACATGTCCGTAAAAATAGAGGGAAGGCCGTCCGAAGACGAAGCGATGGTGATGGATTTTCTGGACGTCAAGAAAACCGTCAAGGAAAAGGTGCTGGACAGGCTGGACCACGCTAATATAAACGATATCATCGAACAGCCCACCGCCGAAAACATAGCCCGCTGGGTGTGGGAGCGCCTTGCACCGGAATTCAAGCGGGACAACTGCCGCCTGGCGGAGATAGAAATATGGGAAACCGAAACCAGCGGCATAGTCTACCGGGGTGACGCCTAGTGCGTTCTTCCCTAAAAACCGTTCTGGCGGACGGACGCGAGCTTGATTACCCGCGCCTGCGGGTAATGGGCATAATCAACGCGACGCCGGACTCCTTCTTCAGCGGCTCGCGGGCGGGCTGTGCGGAAGCCGCCGCCGAAGCCGCGAAGCGGATGGTTTCGGAAGGCGCCGACATACTGGATATAGGCGGTGAATCGACCCGTCCCGGCGCGGACGAGGTT
>CAYPTM010000275.1:0-4111 GCA_964413345.1 uncultured Elusimicrobiales bacterium | reverse complement strand
TCCTCGAAAATGACCTCGTCCATCCGGCTTCCGGTTTCGATCAGCGCCGTGGCGAGGATGGTCAGCGAACCGCCCTCTTCCGTGTTTCGGGCGGATCCGAAGAAACGCTTCGGACGCTGCAGGGAGGTGGCTTCAAGACCGCCGGAAAGCACGCGGCCGCTTGACGGAGATATGGTATTGTACGCGCGCGCCAGACGGGTGATGGAATCCAGCAGCACGACGACATGCTTCTTCATCTCGACCAGACGCTTGGCCTTTTCAAGGACCATTTCCGCCACCTGGACATGCCGGTCGGCGGGCTCGTCGAAGGTGGAAGCGATTACCTCTCCCTGCACGGAACGCTGCATGTCCGTAACTTCCTCGGGGCGTTCATCGATAAGCAGGACCATGAGCGCTATGTCCTTGTTGTTGGTGGTGAGCGCGTTCGCGATTTTCTGCAGTATCATGGTCTTGCCGGTCTTGGGCGCGGCCACGATGAGGGCGCGCTGGCCCTTGCCGATAGGCGCCATGAGGTCGATAACGCGGCTGGTAAGCTCGTTCTTGGTCGTTTCAAGCACGAAGCGCTGGTTGGGGTGAAGAGGGGTGAGATTGTCGAAGAGCGGACGGTCCTTGCTCTGCTCGGCGTCTATGCCGTTGACCTTGCGCACCTGCAACATGGCGAAGTAGCGCTCCCCTTCTTTCGGAGGGCGGATAAAACCGTCTATAGTATCGCCCTTGCGCAGCGCAAAGCGCTTTATCTGGGAGGGGGACACGTATATGTCCTCCGCCCCGGAGAGATAGTTGTTCTCCGGCGAGCGCAGGAACCCGAAACCGTCGGGGAGGATTTCCAGCACTCCTCCGCCGTATATGGAGCCGTTCTGTTTTGCCTGGCCTTCCAGAATCTTGCCTATCAGCTCCTGTTTCCTGAGACCGGAAACGCTTTCCACCCGCAAGTCCGCGGCTATCTTGTTAAGCTCCGCCACGGTCATTTTGTTCAGCTGGTTCACGTCCAGCTGCTTGGCCTGGCCCTGCTGAGCCTGGGAAGCCTGCTGCGGGGCAGCCGGCGCCGCCTGGGAGGCGGCTTTCTTTTCAGCGGCGCGGGGCGCCGGGGCGGATTCCTGCGGCTTGACCGCGGTTTCCTGATTCTCTGTTTTGTTCTGCATAATTTCTCAACTCTCCTGAACTAGCGCGGAGAAAGCGCGGTAAGCGCGTTCCACCGCTTGAAACGTTTTGCCCTTCTCTCCTGAGTTATTTATGGCGATATCGGCCATTTCCAGCTTGCTTTCCGGCGGCAGCTGCGCGCGCTCTCGCGCGGCCATTTCCGCCGCCGTCCATCCGCGGGCCTTTGCCCGCGCCATCCGCTTCTTCCCGTCCGCGTACACGGCCATGGTAACGTCAAACATACCGCCGAGACGCTTCTCGAAGAGAAGCGGCACATCAAAAACTATGACCCCGCATCCGGCCCTGATTGCCGCCGCGGCCCTGCGAAGGACCAGCGGGTGAAGCACGCTTTCCAGCCACAGGCGCTCGGCCTCGTCAGAAAAAACTTTCCCCGCCACGAAAGCCCTGTCAAGCTCCCCGTCGGCCGAGAGGCATTTCCCGCCGTAACGCTTCAGTATGGCCCTGTAGCCGGCCCGGCCGCGAAGCAACTCCTCCCCGGCCAAAGCATCCGCGCACAGCACGGTTGCACCCAGCTTTCTGAAATGCCCGGCCACGGTGCTTTTGCCGCACGCTATGCCGCCTGTCAGCCCCACGACCAGCCGACGCCTTCCCCCGCGCGAGGAAACGGTCACTTTTTCATCCTTTCGCTGTAGTCACGCATGAATTCGCGTTCTTCCGCGGTCAGACTGCGCATGCCGCCCCGGCTTATCTTGTCCAGTATGGCGTCCACATTGTGCCTTCCCGGAGGGGACTGCCGGCCGTTCTCAATCATTCCCGCCGACCGCGCCGCTCCCCTTATCCTAAGGTACAGAGACGGCCACCAGCGAAGGTAAAGGTAACCCGTTATCATGCCGCCGAGATGGGCCAGGTTCGCGACGCCCCTGTTCGCCTCGAATGTGGCGAAAAACTCAAGCACAGCCACGACAAGCGCGAAAGTGCGCGCCTTCATGGGAAAGATAAAATAAACCCGCACCACGTTGTCGGGATACAGCAAGGCAAACGCCGCTATAAGCCCGAATATTGCCCCGGATGCCCCCACCACCGGCACCACGGAATGAGGCGTCACCAGCGCATTGAATATGCCGGCGCCGGCGCCACAGACGAAAAAGTACTTAAGAAAATTTCCAGTCCCCAGCGATGCCTCTATTACCCGGCCAAACATCCACAGCATGAACATGTTGAGCAGCAGATGGAAAAAACCGC
This sequence comes from uncultured Elusimicrobiales bacterium, assembly GCA_964413345.1. Lineage (GTDB taxonomy): Bacteria > Elusimicrobiota > Elusimicrobia > Elusimicrobiales > Elusimicrobiaceae > CAYPTM01. The sequence goes on along the minus strand of CAYPTM010000275.1, from coordinate 1,768 downwards.
CATGCAGGAAAATGTAGGTGAAGGGCTGCCATATCCAGAATTCCCGGGTCAAACGCAGGGGAACAAGACCGAAAATAGGATTCACAGCCGCCTGGCCGGCTATAAGGCTCAGCGCGTAAGCCGCCAGACACGCTATAAGCAGGCCCTTGGTAACCGCCGGAAGTTCTTCGAACTCAAAAAGCCCAAGCCTCATGCCAGCCCCTCCACGGGAGACAGGTCCTGCCAGTTCTCCCCCGCCTTGACCGAGACAAGCAGCGGAACGCGCAGTTCCGCCGCGCTTTCCATGGCCGCTTTAACCATGCCACCCAGTTCAACCGCGCGCTCCCGCTCGCATTCAAAAAGCAGTTCGTCATGCACCTGCAGGACCATCCGCGCCGGGAACGACTGCGGCAGCGATGCGGCCACCTTCAGCATGGCTTTTTTTATGACATCCGCCGAACCGCCCTGGATGACAGTGTTCACCGCGGCGCGCGAAGCGGCGTTGACGGCGTTAATCCCGCCCGAATGGAATTCCGGGAAATAACGCACCCGGCCAGCAAGAGTGCGCACGAAACCGTCCGCCTTTGCCTTCTCGACCGTGGAGTCTATCCATTTCCGGACCCCGGAATAGGTGCCGAAATAATGCTCGATGTAATGCTGGGCTTCCGCCCGCGGTATGTCCAGCAGGGCCGCAAGCCCGGCGCCGGTCTGTCCGTACACTATGCCGAAATTGATGGCCTTGGCCCGGCGCCGCATCTCCCCGGTCACCATGGGGGCCATGACGCCGAAAACCTCGCACGCGGTCTTGAGATGGATATCCTCGTTGTTTCTGAACGCGGCCACAAGGGCCTCGTCGCCGGATTCGTGGGCGAGCACGCGCAAATCTATCTGGGAATAGTCGGCCGAGAGGAAAACCCGGCCCTCGCCCGCGATGAAAGCCCGGCGGATGCCTCTGCCGTAATCGGAGCGGACGGGAATGTTCTGCAGATTGGGATGGGAACTGGAAAGGCGTCCCGTGGCTGTTCCGAACTGGTCGAGCACGGTATGGACACGACCTGTCTCCCTGTCCGCCAGCTCAAGAAGACCCTCCACGTAAGTGGACTTGAGCTTCGAGCATTCACGGAACTGAAGAATGCTTTCCACTACCGGATGACAGGCGGATATGCCGCGCAGAGTGTCCTCGTCCGTTGAATAGCCGGTCTTGGTTTTGCGTCCGGCCTTTATGCCAAGTTTCTCGTAAAGAAGAAAGGCCACCTGTTTTGGGGAATTGGGATTTATTGGCGTGTTGCCGGCCCGGTTTATCTCCTCCGCGAGACTGGCCGCGCGGCGGTCAAGCTCCACTCCAGCGTCCGAAAGAACCTTGCGGTCAATAAGCAATCCGGCGTTCTCCATGCGGGACAGCACCGGGACAAGGGGCGTTTCCAACCCTTCGAACAGAGGCAGCAAATGCTTACTATTCAAATCTTCCGACAGCCTTTCCCTGAGCGGCCACACGGAACAGGCCTGCGCCATGAGCGCCGACTGCGCGTCCCCCTCCGGCAGCGAAAGAGCAAGATAATCAGCCAGCAAATCGGCCAGTTCCGCGTAAGGTCTGGAGGGATTTATGCACCAGGCGGCGAGCGCCGTGTCAAAACAGTTCAGTTCCCGCCCTTCCGGAACAGCAATGCGGCAGCAACGCAGAACCGACTTCATGTCGTGCGCCACTTTCTTTATATTGCCGTCAAAAATCACTTTCGCGAAGGCCGCTCTCGCCGGTCTCGTCTCCGCCCGGCGTGCCGTCGAGATCGGT
>CAYPTM010000274.1:0-4111 GCA_964413345.1 uncultured Elusimicrobiales bacterium | reverse complement strand
CCGGATGAAACCGTCCGCCCTCCGGGCGCGTAGTAATGACGGGAGACGGAAAACGTTTTCACGCGCCGGCACGTTTGCGGCGCGAATACGCATTTGTATTTACACGAGGAGAAAATGGAAACCCGCTTATTCTGCATCGGCCTGGGCATGCTGGCATACGCACTGGCTACCAAACAACTGAGAAAACGCAATTATTTCGCGTCACGCCATACGTTCGCCGCACTCTGGCACGCGCTTTTCACGGCGGGTTCCGCCTTCGTTCTGCTTCTGGTGGTTTCAGTCAGCATGGACACAGGCAATATCGCCCCCGGCGCGGAACACATGACAGCCGGGCAGAAAACCACCTGGCTGGTGATTCTTGCCGCGGCGGCCCTTTGGGGCTTCTTCCGCGCCAAACGCAACACTTCCACCGCATGGGAACAGACGGTAAAGGAAGACCTGGAATGGGCCGAGACGACCTACAGCGCCGTTTTCCTGGCCGCAGTGGTCATGTACCTCTTCATACAGGCTTTCAAGATACCTTCCGGCTCCATGAGGATGACCTTCGTCGAGGGAGACCACCTTTTCGTCAACAAGTTCGTCTACGGAGTAAGAATACCCTTCACCTCCACAAGGATACTGCCCCTCAAGCAGATACACAGGGGCGACGTGATTGTCTTCCGCTTCCCGTCCAACAGCCCTTCCGAGCTCCAGTGCGGCGGCATACAGTACGGCAAGGATTTCATCAAGCGCGTCGTCGGCGTGCCGGGCGACACCGTGGAGATGAAGGAAGGAACGCTTTTCGTCAACGGCAAGAGCGGGGAGGAAACCTACGCGCAATACACCGCGCCGGGACGCATACCCCCCACGCCGCTTGGAGACAAGGCCGCTTTCCAGAAAACCTGGGAGGAGCGCAGCTCCGGCAAGATGTTCGGCGAGGGACTGCGCGACAACTTCGGCCCTGTCACCGTGCCGGTCGGCTCATATTTCGCCATGGGAGACAACCGGGACCATTCCTGCGATTCCCGCTTCTGGGGCCCCGTCCCCATGTCGAATGTAAAGGGCAGGGCCTGGTTCACCTACTGGCCGCCGTCCCACATGAAAGCGACATATTGAGGCCAGAACATAGCCTTAAAAGGCTATTATACTGATATTAAAAGGGGGAAAGAGATGAAAATCTTCAATCTGGCAACGGCGGCCGCCGTTCTGACACTGGCCATAGGCGCGGTATCTCATGCCGCCGAACCGGTCCAGCCCCAGAATACGCCCAAAATCCTCACGGCAACATTTTCGGGCGTGATCAGCCCCGTTTCCGCGGAATATCTCTCACAGGCAGTAAAGAAGGCCAATTCCGACAGTTACGACATACTGATACTACGGTTGGACACTCCGGGCGGACTTGATCTCTCGATGCGGGAGATAATCAAGGAAATAATGGCCTCGAAAGTGCCGGTAGTCACATATGTCTATCCGCAAGGCGGCCGGGCGGCATCGGCCGGGGTATTCATCGCCATGGCATCCCACATAGTCGCAATGGCCCCCGGAACCAACATCGGCGCCGCACATCCGGTAATGCTGGGAGCCACCGGAACGGGCGGGGAAAAGGGGGGCGGTAAAAACACCATGGAAGCGAAAGTGCTGAATGACGCCTCGGCCTACATGAAGTCAATCACCCAGGAAAGAGGGCGGAATGTTGACTGGGCCATACAGGCAGTCACCAAAAGCGATTCCATATCAGCGGAAGAAGCCCTGAAAATGAAGGTGACGGATATAATCGCAATCGACACCAACGATTTGCTGGCGAAACTGGAAGGCCGGGAAGTATCCAAATTCGGCAAACTGCGGACCACCGGCGCAAGCGTGAGCGATTTTCCCATGACCAGAAGGCAGCAATTCCTTGCCGCCATTTCGGACCCCAATGTCGCCATGATACTCATGAGCCTTGGCGCGGCGGGACTTTTCATTGAGCTTTATAACCCCGGGCTCATACTGCCGGGCGTTGTGGGGGCTGTCTCACTGGTACTGGCATTCTACTCCCTCCAGACCCTTTCGGCGAACATGGCGGGAGCCCTGCTTATACTTTTAGGCATAGTTTTCCTCATAGCGGAAATACATGTAGTTTCTTATGGCCTGCTTGCCATTGCGGGCATTGGGACACTATTATTGGGAGCGACAATGCTATTCAAAACACAGGCATCGATGGGACTCAGCATATCGGCTGCAACAATGTTTACAACAATAGGAACTCTGGTTCTCGTCATACTGGCGGTAGGCTTCATTGCATTGAAGGCACAATTCCGGAAAGTATCAGCGGGAGCAGAAACCCTGATAGGCAAAAAGGGCATTATAAAGAAATCCCTTGAGCCCAAAGGCCTCATTCTGGTTGATGGAGAGCTGTGGGATGCGGTGCCGGAGGGGGAAGCTCCAAAAGCCGGAGAAATGGGGGAAATAGTAGCCAGAAACGGTTTTACATTAACAGTAAAAAAATCGGCCTGACACTCTAATCCCAAAATTTGCAACCAACCGGAAAGCGCCATGAAAGTGGCGCTTTCCACATTTCCGAACCAACGCGAAATAACCCCCTGTCCAGCAAAAGCCGCCCCCCAAAGGCAACAGCGATCCAAAAGCCTGTCCATAAAGTTTTCACGTGAAAACAACCAGACCACACAACAGCAGGCAAAACCAAAAGACACAAAAACACCATCAAAGCCTCTGCCGAGGCAGGATTTGCGGTTTTCACGTGAAAACTGTATACTGTCCGCATGACCCCGGTCCAACAACGGACCCATGGGCAAGGTTGACAAATGGGCGAAATAATAGCCATAGCAAATCAAAAAGGCGGAGTGGGCAAAACCACAACCGCCATAAACCTGGCATACGCACTTTCCTGCATGAATCAGGAAGTGCTGGTCATCGACCTCGACCCCCAAGGCAATGCCACATCCGGCCTTGGAGTTGCGCTCGAGGACGGAGACAAAACCGTTTACGACATCCTGCTCGGGCAGGCTGAAGCGGCAAAAGCGGTAAAGCCTACCGCCGCCGAAATGCTCGACCTCATACCGGCCTCCCACGATCTGGCCGGCGCCGAAGTCGAACTGGTAAATGTCGAGAAAAGGGAAAGCGCCCTAAAAGAGGCACTGGCCCCCATTAAGGATATGTACCGTTTTATCTTTATCGACTGCCCGCCATCACTCGGTCTGCTTACCATAAATGCCCTCGTCGCGGCCGATTCCGTGGTGACACCCGTGCAGTGCGAATATTACGCCATGGAAGGACTTGCCTACTTTACGGACACATTTGGCCGGGTCAAACAATTCCTGAACCCCAAACTCAAAGTGGACGGCGGCATTCTTACCATGTATGACGCCAGAATCTCGCTTTCCAACCAGGTAAAGGACGAGGTAACGAAGTTTTATGGCGGCAAGGCGTACAAAAACGCCGTTCCGCGCAATGTCCGTCTCGCGGAAGCACCCAGCTTCGGACAGCCGATATTCGTTTACGATCCGGCCTGCCGCGGCGCCCAAGCCTATTTTGACCTGGGAGTGGAATTTCTGGCCCGCCGTGGAGCGGACCCAAGGCAGTATGAGGGCTTCAAGCCTTATGCCCTCGCAGAAAGCCCCGATTACGACATGGGAGACTAAACATCATGCGCCAAGCACTAGGAAAGGGCCTCGACGCCCTAATCAAACAAACAAAGGAAACCAGTTCCAAACTGCCCCCCAATGCGGTGCAGAAGATATCAGTCGCCCGCGTACATCCGAACCGCCACCAGCCCCGCAGAGCTTTCGATGAAGACAGCCTGCGCGAGCTCGGACAATCGATAAAACAGCACGGCCTTGCCCAGCCCATACTCGTAGCGCTCGACGCCCATACCGGAGAATACGAGCTGATAGCGGGGGAAAGACGCCTGCGCGCCTCCCAACTGGCCGGCCTGACGGATATAGACGCCATAGTGCGCCCCATGCCGGAACAGGAACAGATGCTGGCGCTCGCCCTGATCGAAAACATACAGAGGGAAGACCTCAACCCCATAGACACCGCCGTCGCATACGGCAAGCTGATGGATCAGCACAATATCGCGCAGAAAGATCTTGCGCGTTACTGCGGCAAATCCCCCTCAGCCATATCAAAC
>CAYPTM010000273.1:0-4124 GCA_964413345.1 uncultured Elusimicrobiales bacterium | reverse complement strand
ATATGCCAAGAAGCATCGCCACCGCCACGTTCTCCAGCAGTTCCCTGTAATACTCCGTGTCGCCGTCTGATTTGACCCGTATCCCTTCCGGCGGCTTGAGGCCGCCGGCAAGAGCGGCGTTCATGTCGTCGATGAAGGCCTGCATGCCCGGCCCTTTAGGCGCAAGGCCGGCGTTGAAGGAGATGTAACGGGAGCGGTCCATCCTGTCTATGACTTTCGGAGAGCGGTTTTCCTCAAGGGTGGCTATGCGCGGCAGTTTTATCAGGCGGCCGTTTATGTTCGGCACAAGTATTTCCCCGAACTGCTTTGCGATGTCCCTGTCCTGCTCCTCCATCCGCACGCGGATATCGTACTCCCGTCCGTTTTCACGCAGTGTCGATACCTTCTCCCCCTCAAGCTGTATTCGCAGTTCCTTACCGGCCGAGGCCAGCAGCACGCCGGACTCCTTTATCTTGTCGGGGTTGAAGACTATTCTCGACTCCGGCTTGCCGGTCTTTTCGCTGATTTGCGGGTCGGTGAGCGCCGGATGATTTTTGAACTTCTCATGGAACGCCGCGACGAAGGATTTCAGGGCGGGAGCGTTTTCCCCCATGAATATTATGTTTATGGGCCTGGCATTGGCGTCCTGGTTTTCGTCCGTGAAGACGGGGTTCATGTCCTGGTATTTTTTCAGCTCCTCCCGGAATATTGCCTGCGCCCCCGAGGTTGAGACGTTCCGTTCCTTCAGTGGCTTAAGTTCGACAAATATCGTGGCGCGGTTCATTTCCCCGTCCCAAGTCCCTACTGTCAGGAAAGTATTGCGGACCATGGGGTTGTTGCGGATATGCGCCTCCACCTCAAGTGACTTTTTTGCCATGCCCTGAAGGTTGAGGTCGGGGGCACCCTCCAGATTGACCGTGAATTCCACGTTTTCAGATGCGGGCATGAACATCGCGGGTATTCTGGTCGCGCTCCAGACGCTGAGGCCGAATATGGCCGCTGCCGCTATCAGAGTTAACGCGGGCCGGGATATCGCTATCCTTAAACCGCGTTCATACAGACGCATCGCCGCTCCGGTTTTTGTTTTTTCCTCCTCTTTGTCCACTGCCTTGCTGAAGTATGCGGAAAGCATCGGCGCGATGGTCAGCGAGTCGAATGTGCTTATCAGCAGGACGAACGCCACCGTTATGCCGAATTCCTTGAAGTACTGTCCCACCAGGCCTTTCATGAAGGCTATGGGCAGGAAGACCGCCGCCACCGTCATGGAGGTGGCTATTACAGCCAGCCGCACTTCTTCCGTTCCCAGCCGCGCGGCGTCGAACGGGGCGTCCCCGTTCTGCAGGCGGCGGAAGATATTTTCCCGCACCACTATCGCATCATCCACCAGCAGGCCGACTGAAAGGCTCAGCGCCAGCAGGCTCATTATGTTGATGGTGAAGCCCGCCAGATACATCAGCGCGATTGCCCCTATCAGCGAATTGGGAATGGCAAGCGCGGTGATTATCGTTGACCGCCAGTTGCGGAGGAAGAGCAGGACCACCAAGACTGTGAGCCCGATGGACACGAATATGGTCTCCTTGACGTCGTCAACATTTGACGTTATGCCGCGCGTGCCGTCCTGAACCGGCTCTAGCTTCGGGTTTCCCGGCATGGATGCCAGTTCTTTCTGCAGGTCCGCCATGGCTTTTTTCGCTTCCGAGGCCACCTTCATCGTGTTGGAGCGGGACTGCTTGTATACCGCTAAGCCAACGGTCCTCCTGCCATTGCGGTAGGCCAGCATCTTTTCTTCCGCATGGCTTTCAACGGTTTTGCCCAGTTCCTTCAGACGCACCGGTATGTCGTTGCCGGAGAAGCGCACTATAGTGCTGTCTACATCAGCCGGGCCGCGGAATTCCCCCATCACCCGGTAATAGCGTCCCCTGTCCCCCAAGTCTTTCTTGCCGGCGGCCACGTTCTTGCCAGACTCCACGAGCGCGGCCGCAGTTTCCGAAGCGCTTATCTCGTAGGAGGCAAGGCGCTGCCGGTCCAACTCCACTTTCAGTTCCCTTTTCCGCGCTCCCTGCATTTCCACTCGGCCCACGTTCCTTGACTGCTGAAGCCTTGGCACTACTGTATATTCCGCCAGGTCGGACAGGGCCGTGTCCGACATGTCGCCGCTGAGCGTGAGTGTCAGTACGGGGGTATCATCCATGTTGATCATGCTTACTGCCGGTTCAGTTATTCCCTGCGGCAGATCGGACCGCACGGCTGAAACCTTGTCACGCACCTGCTGGAGGGCAAATGGCGGATTGGTTTCCAGCGTGAATTCCGCGTTTATGACGCTTATTCCGTCCTTGCTTTGGGAAGTCAATTTTTTCAGCCCGGCGGTGGCGCTTATGCTGTCTTCCAGCGGCTTGGTTATGCGCGCCTCGATGTCTTCCGGCCCCGCTCCGGGGTAGGGGGTGGATACCGTTATGAACGTATAACTCACGTCGGGATATAGGCTGACCCCGATATCGCGCATGAAGAAAAGTCCTGATATTATGGTCAGCAGCAGGACGGAGGTGATGAAGACCGGTTTTTTTATCGAGAGTTCAGCGAGAGTCATATGGCGTTCCTTCCATAAATTTTCATCTGCGCGCAGATGAGGCGCAGTTTGAGCGCAGTTTCAAGGCGGCTGATTTGCGCCGCGGCGTAGTCGTCCTGGAAAGTGATGGTGAAATATACTGTAGTCTTCCCCTTTTCGTGGCGCTTCTGCTCCGTCAGATACTTGGCCAGTTGCGTTTTTTCAAGTTCCCTGGCAAGGGAGAGTTTCTGCAGCGTGATGTCGAACTGGCCGGACAGGGATGATAATTCGGACTGGCTTTCCAGAAGGGCCTGCCGGTATTTCAGTTCCGCCGCTTCTGCCTCAAGCGCATAGCCTTTTTGGGAATTCTTGACCAGAGACTGCGAAAAGGGCAGTCCAAACCGCAGGCCGAGCGTCGTTGCCGTGCCGTTGCTTGAGAATGACCCTCCGGACGCCATGCTTGCCGAACCGCTCAGGCCGTTGAAGGAAAGTCTCGAGTAGGCTTCAAGCGAGGGTTTCAGAGCTTCCGCCGAACTGATTGCCGTGAACGCCGCCGCCCTGGCCTGTATGGCCGCGGCGCGTATGTCCGCCCGGGTCCCCCCGGCGGGTTTCTCTACCGTGCCGTCCACGCTTTCCATATCCTGCGGAACGTCTTCCGAGTTGCGCCCTATGAAGGCGTTGAATCTCGATGCCGCCTGCCGCAAAAGATCTGTTTCCTCCAACAGTTCCCGTTCCCGGATTTTAACGGCGGCATCGGCCTGCAGGTATTCCGATTCATCCGCAAGGCCGGATTCGCTTCTCTTGCGGCTCCATTCGCGCAGTGTCTTGGCCCTGTTGAGGTTTTCCGCAGTGATTTTCATGCTTTCCCGTATGGCGGCAAGCCTCCAGTAGGCCTGTTCCGCTTGCGCAAGCAGCGTATCCATTTCGAAATTTGCGTTTTCAACCTGTGCATCCCGGGCTGACTGTGCGGAATTTATGGAGGCATCGGTTTCCCGGCCTTTCCAGTTCCGCCAGAGCGCGGCTGAAAGCTCGAAGTTCTGCGACGCGTTCCATTTGCGCTGGTCCCCTGCCGAAAGGCCCGTTACGTTTGTCTTCCCGATTGCCGTATAGGCCTTGCCTTCCAGTCCGGTTCTGGTCTTGAGGGACGCGCCCGCCGTCAGCGATATTTTTTTCGTACTGTCGCCCTGTGTGGAAGGGTCAATCTGCGGAGAATTGTCGATACTCCCTCCCGCTTCGCTGAAAAGTTTTGGGGAAATATCCAGTTCCGACTCCGCGCGCAGAAGCGCCGCCGCGCTGGCCGATTTACGCGCCCCCTCTATGGCCTTATGGGAAGCGCTTGCCTGTTCCAGATACTCTTTCAACGTGACCCTTCCTCCGTCCCCCTGTGCCGTTCCGGCGCAAAGCGTAAACCCTAATAGTATGGTGAGTGTTTTCATGATGTCAGCCTCGTTTGTGCCTGTCGTTTTTCTTATATAGTTAACTAACCGGACAGTTAGTTATTGCTCCAAAAAAAATCCCTACTTTTCCATCAGTCTTTTGCAGTAATCCATATGAACGTTCATTATGAGTTCGACGAAATCTTTCTCGGCCTGTTCCTTCG
>CAYPTM010000272.1:0-4134 GCA_964413345.1 uncultured Elusimicrobiales bacterium | reverse complement strand
TCGCCCACGCGAAAAGCCTGGAAAAACATTTCGGCATAGGGCCGCACACTCTCTCCTTTCCCCGCACGGAGCCGGCCGCCAACACCCCTTTCGCGGAAAACACCGGCCACGCCGTTTCCGACGAGGATTTCAAGCGGCTAATCTGTGTGCTGAGGCTTTCAATACCCTACGCCGGGATGATAGTGACCGCGCGCGAGCGGCCGGAGATGATACGTTCCGTCATCCCCATGTGCACGCAGCGGGACGCCTCTTCCCGCGTCGGCATAGGGGCCTACAGCGACCGCTACGACAACCAGGAGGCGGAGCGCCAGCAGTTCCTTCTGGGCGACACCCGCAGCCTCGACGAGGTGATCGGCGAGCTCGCGGGCATGGGCTATATAACATCGTTCTGCACGGCGGGCTACCGCTGCGGCCGCACCGGCGACCACATAATGAAGATGCTGCGTTCCGGACGGGAGGGACGCTTCTGCAAGCTGAATGCCGTGCTGACCTTCCGGGAATGGCTGGACGACTTCGCCTCCCCACAGACAAAGGCGGCGGGCGAGAAACTGATACAGAAGGAGATAGAGGAGATAAAGGCCCGCATGCCGGGTGAATTCACGCCCGAAATGTTCAACACGCTGATGGACTATTACCGCCGCATATCCTCGGGCGAACGGGACCTTTGTTTCTAGGGCGCTATGGAATACCGCACAGAGGAAGACCTGTTGGGCAAGCTGTCCGTTCCCGCGCACGTTTACTGGGGCATCAACACACAGAGGGCCATAGCCAATTTCCAGCTCTCCGGCGCGAAGATGAACCCGGCGCTGATACGCGCGCTGGCCATGGTCAAGAAGGCCTGTTCTCTGGCCAACACGGAGCTTGAATACCTCGACCCGGAAACGGGCGGCGCCATAACCGCCGCCTGCGCGGAGCTGGTCAACGGGCAGTTCCTCAACCAGTTCCCCATAGACGCGCTTTCAGGCGGGGCGGGCACCTCCGCCAACATGAACGCCAATGAAGTGATAGCCAACCGTGCCTCGGAGCTGCTGGACGGCCCCAAGGGGCCGGACGCCAGGGTGAAGCCGCTTGCCCACGTAAACCTGCACCAGTCCACCAACGACGTCTATCCCACTGCGGTAAAGATAGCCTGCATCTACAGGCTGCGCGCGCTGGCCGAGGCTGTAGCCAAACTGCAGGGCGCGTTCCAGGCAAAGGAGAAGGAGTTTTCCGGCATAATCAAGACCGGGCGCACCGAACTGCAGGATGCCGTGCCTGTAACGCTGGGGGCTGAATTTTCCGCCTTCGCGGAAGCCTTTTCCAGGGACCGCTGGCGCTGTTTCAAGTGCGAGGAACGCCTGCGCGTGGTCAACCTCGGCGCCACGGCTGTCGGCACCGGCATGGCGGCCCCGCGCTCATACATATTTCTTGTGATAGAAAAACTCCGCGACGTGACGGGACTCGGCCTGTCGCGCGGGGAAAACCTGATGGGTGAAACCGCCAACGCGGACGCCTTCGTGGAAGTTTCCGGCATACTGAAGGCGCACGCGGCCACTACGCTGAAGGTCTGCAACGACCTCCGCCTGCTCAATATGCTGGGCGAGATAAAACTGCCGCCCATGCAGGCGGGGTCCAGCATAATGCCGGGCAAGGTCAACCCCGTAATCTGCGAGGCGGCCATGCAGTGCGCCATGAAGGTCATAGCCAACGATTATCTGGTCACCGAGTGCGCCGCGCGCGGCAGCCTGCAGATAAACGAATTCCTGCCCCTGTTGGCCCACTCCCTGCTGGAATCGATGGACCTGATGATAAACGCCGGCACGGCGCTGACCGCCTATGTCGAATCCACCGTGGCTGAACCTGCCAGATGCAAGGAATACGTGGACCGTTCAACCGCCATAGTGACGGCCTTCGTGCCGGTCATCGGCTACAAGAAGGCGGAAGCGCTGCTTGTCGAGTTCAAATCATCCGGCAGGAAGAACCTGCGCGAGTTTTTGAACGACCGGCTCGGGGCGGAGGTGGTGGATAAGGCCCTTTCGCCCTACAACATAGTTTCCCTCGGGTACCGCGACGATGAAAAAGACACCAAAGGGGCTTAGGCTCCACATAGGGATATTCGGGCGGGTGAACGCCGGGAAATCCAGCTTCCTTAACATGATTTCCGGGCAGGATGTGGCCATCACCTCCCCCGTGCCGGGCACCACAACCGATGTGGTGGAAAAGAGCATGGAGCTGCTGCCGCTCGGGCCGGTGGTTTTCCTGGACACTGCCGGAATGGACGACACCTCCGCCCTGGGCACGGAACGTTTGAAGCGCACCCGCGCCGCGTTGGAGCGCTCCGACATTGCCGTGCTTGTGGCCGAGCCGGACAAATGGACTGAATTCGAGGATGAACTTGTGGCCGCGGCGGGCGCCGGCGGCACTCCCGTCATCTGCGCCGTAAACAAGAATGATTTGAAGCCTCCTTCCGCCGAAGTGCTGGCCAGACTGGCGGAAAAGAAGATTCCGTATTTCTCCTGCGCCAGCGTCAACGCGGACAGGCGCGAAGGACAGCTTTCCGAGTTCAAGGCTCTGCTGCTTGAGGCCTGCCCGGAGGATTTTCTGAATCCGCCGCCGCTGGCGGGGGATTTGCTCCGCGCCGGGGAGCTGGCTGTGCTTGTTGTGCCGATAGACCTGCAGGCGCCGAAGGGGCGGCTTATACTGCCGCAGGTGCAGACCATACGCGATGCGCTGGATAATGACGCCGCCTGCCTTATAGTGAAGGAGCGGGAATATGCGGCCACGCTGGGCATGCTCAAACAGCCGCCCGGCCTTGTGGTGTGCGATTCCCAGGTGGTCAACAAAGTGATGGCTGACACGCCGAAGGAAATAAAGACCACCACGTTTTCCATACTGTTCGCCCGTCTGAAGGGCGACCTGCCGCAAATGGCTGCTGCCGCCGCCGCGATAGACGGGCTAAGAAGCGGGGACAAGGTGCTGATAGCGGAATCCTGCTCCCACCATCCGGCGGAGGACGACATCGGGCGGGTTAAAATACCGCGCTGGCTGAAACAGTATGTCGGGGGGGATTTGACAGTCGATTTCGCCTGCGGAAGGGATTATCCCGCCAATCTGGGCGAATATAAACTGGTTATACATTGCGGCGGCTGCATGCAGACGCGGCGCGATATGCTTGTCCGCATGGAGAAGGCGCGCAAGGCCGGCGTGCCGATAACGAATTACGGCGTTGCCATATCCATGCTTCAGGGTGTCCTTAAGCGTGCGCTGTCACCATTCCCCGCCGCCCTTTCGGCTTTTGAAGCCGCCTCCGCGAAAAATAAACGCTAGCGTCTTCACGTCAGATATTTCCAGTGCTGTTGTCGGGTTGATGCTGTGCCGGCACGGTGCGCGGCAGATTAGAAAAAAGGTGTTTTGGGTTTATCGCTTTAGTAGTGAAGCGAAGGTGGTTGGAGCGTCGTTTGCCAGTTGCTGGAAACGGTCTAGGAAATCGGCGACGTCGTGACCGTCTGTTACGGCGTGATGGCACTGCAGGCTTATCGGCATGAAGGTGCGGCGGCCGCGCTTCGTATACTTCCCCCATACAATTCTTGGTATCGAGTCTTCCGCGTTGTGCGCCGGCTGGGTGAGGCCGGTGAAAGAAAACCACGGCACGCAGGAGGAGAAGAGACATGCGTCACCTATTTCCCTGTCCCCTTCCAGATTCAGATGTTCCAGTTCCATTACCATCACATCCTGCTCGGCCTGCCGCCTGAAAAATTCCACGGGGTCGGAGGTATACTTGATCATCGTGAAGTTGTAGAGGCCGTACTTCCAGCCGGTGGTGGGGGCAATGGCAAGCTCGCCGTGGCGGATTACTCCCTCGGGCCGCAGGCGCAGGTGGAAGGCCGGGACCTCGTTGCCGCAGCGGCAGGTCAGATAGAGCATCATGCTGTAGGATGAGACGCCGGTCTCCCTTGCAAATTTAAGGGCGGCTGTAACGTCCAGTTCCGTGGTCAGGGAAAAATGGGGGAACTGCATGGCCCGGAAGACCTTGTAGATATCGCGCCTTTTCCAATTCTCGATGTCTAGCATTTCCATTGCGGTTCACCCCTGTTCTGTTAGAGCCTGTTTAAAATCTCCGTATTCTGCTGCAAACGTGGCTTTTGCGGCGTATCA
>CAYPTM010000271.1:0-4136 GCA_964413345.1 uncultured Elusimicrobiales bacterium | reverse complement strand
CGCCTCTGCCGGAAACGGCCTCTCTCGACGACAATTACAAGGCCCTGTCAGACGCCTATGTGGATGGCAAGCTCCGCAAGGAAGAATTGGCCGAGGCGTTCTATCTGACCGGCCTTGTCTGCGGTTCCCTGTCCGCGGCCAAGTACGGCCCCGCGTCCGCCGTCGCGCCTTCGGCGTCAGCTTCCGGCCCCGCCGTGCAGGCCCAGTACGCGCAGGAAGCTGAAGCGGAGTTCATCCCTAAGAACATATACAGGAAAGCCTCGCCCTCCGTGGTCCTTATAATAGCGGCCAAGGAGGACGGTTCCGGCGAGATGGGTTCCGGCTCCGTCATTGACGCGACTGGACTGGTGCTGACCAACGCGCACGTCGTCCTTCAGAAGGGCGCCGGCCGTCCCTACAAGGTTATCAAGGTTTATCTCAAGCCCGCCAAAATCACCGGCGATTCCCAGGTCGACCTCCAGAATCCGCTTGACGGAGAGGTCGTGAAATACGATGAGGCCCTCGATATGGCCCTCCTCCGCGTGAAGAACATGCCTTCCGGCGTGCCCGCTCTTAATTTCGGCAACCCGGATGACATGTCGGTCGGCGACAAGGTCGCCGCCATCGGCCACCCGGAGCAGGCCGGTCTCTGGACCCTCACCACTGGCGTTATAAGCACCGTCATAGCCAACATCGGTCAGGTCCGGGGCAAGAACGTGTTCCAGAGCGATGTAAGCATAAACCGCGGCAATTCCGGCGGTCCCCTGCTTAACGCCAACGGGAACATAGTAGGTGTCAATACAATGATAGCCCGCCGCGCCTCCGACGGACTGGCAATCACGGGTGTTTCCTTCTCGGTAAAATCGGACGTGGCCCGCAAATGGCTGGCCGGTTCGGCCGGTTATAAGGCGGACTATGCCGCTTCTTCACCTGGCTCGGCGGCCCCCAAGGCTGAAAAAGCCGCGGAAACTCCCGACGTTGCCAAGGAAGTGGTTGTGGCCGCGCCGCCCGCGTCATCCAAGCCCGTCGCGCCGTCCAAGCCCGTGGTCGTCACCGAAAGCAAGCCTTACGACCGCGATGCCGTAATGCAGCAGGCCATGAAGGACATGGAAGACCTGGCCGACGAGATGGAAAAGGAAGTGCAGAAACGCGCTTCCATGATAAACAGCCAGCAGTAAGCGTTCTTTGAACCAAAAAAGCCCCGCCAATCGGCGGGGCTTTTTGTGTGTATAGGCATGCAAATATAGTTGTTTTTTTTCATCAACATAGTATTATAAGTTAACTGGGTTTACTCTCTTCTCCACTTCATGCTTTACCCTTTTCACATCGCTTACGGTTTTTACCGTTAAGCTGATGTGCTGTGTGGTGGTTTGTTTCCATCATGCTTGGCGACTTATAAGGAGATTGATTTGCTAATGAACAAATGCCTTATTACACTATCGTCCTTATGTCTGTTTATAGGCGTCTCTTCCGCTTGTAGTGGTGACGCCTGTAAAGCACGGACCGGTACTGAAGCGGAGTTCAAGGCAGACCTTCAGGAAGTTCAGCAGGAAGTGCGCGAACTCCTGAAAACCCTTCACCTCACGCCATTGCAATATTACACGCTGCTTGAAAACTATAAAGGTCGTTTGGTCAAGGCCGATAAAGTAGTGTATAACGGCGCACTGGAACATGTTGAAACACTGCTTAAGGAAACTCCGGGAGATGTAAAGCTTTGTTTTAAGAAAGGCACTTTGCTCTCCAGGATGGGCCGGAACGCTGAAGCGGTCGAGGCTTTTGCCCAGGCTGAAGCGAAAGACCCTTCCAACTCAATGTATCCCCTGAATAAAGCATATTCGTACTCCAATATGGGACAGTATGACAAGGCATTGGCCGAGGCGGGGAAAGCTATTGAATTGGATAAAGATGCCACAGGGTTTCCATATCATGGTCGTTTTGGCATCTACGTCGAGATGAAGGACTATAAAAAAGCGGCCAAGGACCTTTCAAAATTCCTTGAAGTTGTTAAGGATGAAAAGTTCAAGGCTACGGTAATAAGACAAGGTTGCCGAGATTTAGTGGTAGGGCAGGGAATGCTCGTAAAAGGATGTCCTAAAAAAGATTATTACATTAACAGTGGCGCGGTACAGATGAGTGCCGGCTCAAAAGAATGATGTGCCATTTCGGTCGATTGTCTCGTCAGCATACGGACTTGAATAATTCCGGAAGAAAGCAATAAACCAAAAAGCCCCGCCAATCGGCGGGGCTTTTGCTTTATGGGGATGCAGATTCAGCGCGGGGAAACCTTGAAATCAGCGACGGGCATTTCCATGAATGCCGCTATTTTCCCGGCGCATTCGCGGAAGCTGTTGAAGGATGTTTTCGGCTGTTTCCCGAACGGGATCAGCGTAAAGCGCAGGCCTTTGCTTTCCCTATCGTAGCGCCAGGTGGCGCGCGCCGTTCCGTCTTCCACCGCTATTCCTTCCATATGCCCGGCGGGGCGTATGACGCGTTTCTTGAATTCATCGGGAACAATCCAGCTCTTGTCCTTGTGTCCCAGCAGTACCGGGTCGAAGCGGTACAGCAGCCGGGGCCCGGGCAGTTCGGCTTTCATCCTGGTTCCGGCGCGTATCAGCATGGGGCCGATTTCAGTGCCTACTTCCTCCAGCTCATGCCTGATTTTGCCTGTATAGTGGCGCGCGCGCGATAGCTGGATTCCACGCCAGTAGGCGAAATCCTGCACCGTGGCGGGGCCGTAGGCGTTGAAATAACGTCTGGCTATTTCCAGCTGGGCTTCATCTTCCGAGCGCAATTCCCATTTGGCGTCGCCAAGCCAATGTTTGCGGCTGGCGAACACCCCCTGCGGCCCGTCGGATTTAGCGTGGCAGGCCAGACCGCTGCGCACCAGGTCGAAGAAGATGCCCCCCCAGGAGGATTGAAGATGGGGTTTCCCTGCCAAAAGATGCCGCACATCATCGCGTGTCACCGTTCCTCGTTTGTTCAGCTCCGCAGTGACAAGACGGACAGTCCTGTCGTAATCTTCCGCCGTTCCACCGCACTTTATGTAGTGGCGCTTGGTCCAAGAAAAACGGGTTCCGTATGCCGAGGAGAGCAGGGCCCAGTCTTTGGTTTCGTAAAAATGCAGCGTTCCCCTCTGGCCCCACAGTTTTATGAGGGAACGTCTGTCGAACAGTTTGCGCTCTATGCCGGCAAGCGTCATTCCCTTGGTGCGGTTGAAGAGCGATATGGCTCCCGCGCTGTGTATCTGGGCCTGCACGCCAAACAGGACGCGGGCCGCTTCCTCCGGCGTGGAGAAGGGTTTAAGAAGGCCGCTGCCGGCAAGCCTTGCCGCCCGTATGCGGGCCGATGAAAATGTTCCCATGGACAGATGTTACCAAAAAGGTCCGGGGCGTGAGAATTCGGCTTCTGAATCTGGTATTATATGGGGGAAGTCCAAAACATACAAAGAGGAGAAAATGAAAAAGCTCAGCTTAACCCTTTCAGCCATACTGACCGCCTCTCTGGCCATAGCGGCCGAGCAGGCCCAGCCCGCAAAGCCCACGCAGGACAAGACCGTCGCCGCCGCCGAAAAGGCCGCGAAGGCCGAAGCCGCGAAGCCTGAGGCCAAGAAGGCCGCTCCCGCCAAGGCCGAGGCCAAAGCCGCAAAGCCCGCCAAGAAGGCCGAAACCACCGACCCCAAGACCTTCTACGCGCTTGGTTTCTACACCGGCCAGAACCTGTCCGTTTTCGAGCTGACGACCGACGAGATGTCCCAGGTCCTCAAGGGCCTCAAGGACGGCGCCGCCAACAAGAAGTCCGCCGTAGAGATGGACCGCGCCCGCCTTCGCCAGATAAGCGCCCTTGCCCAGGAAAGAATGGCAAAGCGCGCCGAGAAGGAAAAAGCCGCCGGCGAGAAGTTCGTTGAAAAGATGCTCAAGGAACCCGGCGCCAAAAAGCTTGAGAACGGCGTGGTTTATATCGAGAAGGCCGCCGGCACGGGCAAGCAGCCCACCGCCACCGACAAGGTGCAGGTCCATTACACCGGCACGCTCACCAACGGCAAGGTGTTCGACAGCTCCGTCGAGCGCAAGGAACCCGCGACCTTCGGGCTCGGCTATGTCATACCCTGCTGGACCGAAGCCGTTTCCCAGATGAAGGAAGGCGGCAAGGCCAAGGTC
>CAYPTM010000270.1:0-4146 GCA_964413345.1 uncultured Elusimicrobiales bacterium | reverse complement strand
GCTGGGTACGGAATATTGGGCTATTTTACGCAGCATCCTGCACATGCATTGCAATCGTTTGCTCGGATCCAATGAGGAGGAACAGAAAGCTCTTGGCTTATTGTACCGGACGCTTCAATCGTTGGCTGCCATGCAGGAAAAAAAGGTCCCCGCTGTTAGGAAGCCCTAAGACCTGATGGGATACGTTATGCGTAATGCAATGACATTTTCCGCAGTTTCCGCCCAGGCATTGCACGGGCAATTGAAGCTCGGGCAGCTGGCTGCTATGACTGAGAAGCAATTTTCCGTCACTCAGGCGGAGCTTGAGCACTCGCCGGTCTTTTCACTTTTGAAAACCGCGGGCGTTATACGCTTGTCCGAATTCCCGCGCGCGCGGTTCGCCGCCAAGCAGTTCGGCGGGTATGGGGTAAAGCTGTCGTCAGGTGGTGGTATAGCTTCGCTGGTGGATGGCAATAGCGAAGTCGTCGGCCTTATCCAGCGCATAGGTCAGGAGGATTTCGAGCGGTGGTTCCTTAAGTCCGACGATGGTGACGCGGATGCGGCTGATGCGTGCGACCTTACATTTGAGCAGGTTAAGCAGCTGCGTGACTTTGTGGACAGGGTTTACATGCAAGCCGAGTTCGAATCTACCAGCCCAGAGCCGGATGTCGCCCCCGCACCGGTGTTCAGTGCCGTAGCTGGCATAGCCATTGAAGACGGCGAGCCGGTTCTTTCCTTTTTCCACCGCGAGATATGGAAAGGCCGCTACAGCGTTGACGAGGAAAAGCTGGCCGGGTGTCTTTCTGCGCTATCGCCTAAGGAAGCGCGCGCGGCGAAGAGCATAGTCAGCAAGCTGGTGTTCCTTGAACGGCGGAAAACCACACTCTTCCGCTTGCTGGAACTGTTGCTGCCGGCGCACCGGGAATATTTCCTTAGTGGGGACCCCAAACGCCGGAAAGCGATGACGCAGCGGGAGTTGTCAGCTCAGCTTGAAGTGGACCCCAGTGTGCTTAACCGGCTGATATCGAACAAGTCCGTACAGGTGCCGTGGGGTGTGGAGATACCGCTTGGTGAGCTGGTACCTAGCGGCAAAGACATAGCCAAAGGGCTGGTTTGCGAGCTGGCGGAGAAGAATCCCGGCCTGTCAGATGAAAAACTGCGCCTTCTGCTTGAAGAAACCCATCAAATAGAGCTGTCCCGCCGTTCCATAGCCCAGTACCGCAAGGATTTGGGCTTGACCGGCAAAAACCGCTGAAAACCCTCCTTTTGCTTCCCCTGTGTGCGGGATTTTGGTATACTATACGGGTAGCAACAAGCCTCTTTTTATCTGGCCCGTTCGTCTAGCGGCCTAGGACGCTGCCCTCTCAAGGCAGAGAGCGTATTTCCAGCTAAAATCCGTTTCATCTTATTTTCCCCAATACAGCCCTATTCTTCGTCGGCACGCTTGCTTTTTGTTGGCACAGGCATCTTTGCCGTTATTTGCCATAGATTGTTCTTGTTTGCCCAAAAGTGCACACTCAAGTGCACACCTCCTGCAATCGTGACAATCTGCTGGGTTGATATAAAACAAAATCCGGTTGCCCTTATTTTGCAAGGACAACCGGTATCGGTTTCAAAAGAGTGCGGGATTCGAACCCGCGTGAGTTTGCACCCAACTGGTTTCGTAGACCAGCGCTTTAAACCACTCAGCCAACTCTCCAATAATAGTATACCTGGCCATTAATCGCTTTACCTGGGGCAAAGGTCTAATGTCGTTTGGGGCTAATGGCCTATGCCGAATATGTTAGAATTGTTGCATGCACGAGGCTGAATGGCTTACGCGAAAAAAGCGCATAGATACAAAGCTCCGCGCCCTGTCTCCAGTTTGGGAAATCGTAAAATTCAGTGACGAACTTGATTGCTCCTCGCTTGCTCTGCATGTTGTCACGGAGTTCCCGACCGACCATGGGCCGGCGGATTATGCTCTTTTTGTCGGTGGACAGCTCTTAGGTATTATCGAAGCCAAGAAAGTAGGCGTAAACCCACAGAACGTTCTAGAACAGGCTAAACGCTATTCCTTGGGCGCGACGTGCGGTTCCGGCAACTGGAACGGCTACAAAGTTCCATTTCTCTATTCCACCAACGGCGAGCTTATCTGGTTTATCGATATGCGAGCTGAAAGACCTGTTGCTCGACAGGTGAGCAATTTCCATAGCGCGGATGCTCTCGCCTGTTTTTTCGCCAAGGATACCGCAAAAGCCTATAACTGGTTAAAAACCAACCCGATAAATCGCATAGAGCGTATGCGTCCGTATCAGGAACAGGCCATTAGCGCGATAGAAGAAGCCGTTACTCACGGCAGGCATGAACTTCTGGTGTCCATGGCTACCGGTACTGGCAAAACCTATCTCACCGTGGCGCAGATTTATAGGCTCATGGCTTCCGGCCTGGCAAAGAAAATACTGTTTCTTGTGGACCGCAAAGCCCTCGCCGCTCAAGCCGTTCGTGAGTTTGCCTTTTTTAACACGCCAAAAGGCAACAAATTTAATCAGGAATATGAAGTCTACAGCCAGCGTTTCCATCGCGAGGATTTCGGCGACGACAAACCTTTCGACCCCAAAGTTTTGCCGAACGAATATTTGACCAATCCCAAGCCGAGCCAGACCTTTGTCTATGTCTCCACAATCCAGCGGATGACAATCAATCTGCTTGGCAGGGAGAAGGCATTCCCCCAGTGGGGTGGAGATCCAGAAGCCGAAGAGGATGCCGACAAGCTGGACATTCCCATACATGCTTTTGACCTCATCATAGCCGATGAGTGCCATCGTGGTTACACTGCCTCTGAAACTGGCATTTGGCGCGAGACTATAAACTATTTTGACTCAATTAAAATCGGCCTTACTGCTACGCCAGCCGCGCATACTGTGGCGATTTTCGGCAATCCGGTGTTCCGCTATGGTGTTGAGCAGGCTATTCGGGATGGATATCTCGTTGACTATGATGCCGTAGGTATAAAATCCGATGTCCGGCTTAACGGGATGTTTCTAACGGAAGGCGAGCAGATTGGCAAGATTGATACAGAAACAGGGGAAGAAACATTTGATGAAGTTGAGGATGAACGCAAGTTCGAAGCGGATGATGTGGAGCGCAGCATCACCGCGCCGGACAGCAACCGCAGAATCATCGAGGAAGTCGCCAAATACGCTTACTCCCACGAGAAGGAAACAGGCCGCTTTCCCAAAATCCTGATTTTTGCCACTAACGATGTCCCGCATACCTCCCATGCGGACCAACTCGTAAAAATCTGCCGCGAGGTTTTTAATAAAGGCGACGAATTTGTCCAGAAAATAACCGGCAATCCTAACGTGGACCGTCCGTTGCAGCGCATCCGCGAATTCCGCAACCGCCCCAATCCTAAAATAGTGATTACTGTGGATATGCTCAGCACCGGCGTGGATATCCCTGCGCTGGAGTTCATCGTTTTCCTGCGTCCGGTCAAGTCGCGCATACTCTGGGAACAGATGCTAGGTCGCGGCACCCGCCGCTGCAACGAAATCAACAAAGACCATTTCACCATCTTTGATTGCTTCGACGGAACGCTCATAAAGTATTTCAAAGACGTCTCCAATTTCCAGATAGAAGAACCCGGCACTGAGCCGCTCTCCATCGCTCAGGTTATTGATAATATCTGGCAGAACATAGACCGGGACTATTACACCCGCATTCTGGTCAAACGCCTTCGCCGGATAGAAAAGAACATGGCGTCCGAAGCTCGGGATATGTTCGCCAAGTTCATTCCCGAGGGCGATATCGGCGCATTTGCTGCGGAATTGCCCCAGAGCTTGAAAAAAGATTTTACCGGCACTATGAAGCTCTTGCGGGACAAGGAGTTTCAGGAACTCCTGCTTAGCTATCCCCGCGCAAAGCGCATGTTCTGGAAGGCATACGGCGTTACGGACGAGGTTTCTTCGCAGGAAATAACCCGCTTTGGTAAGTATGACCGCCCGGAAGACTATCTGGAAGCCTTCGCGCGTTTTGTGCATGAAAATAGCGAAAAGCTGGAGGCTCTCAGAATTTTGCTCAAGCGTCCCAAGGACTGGAACCCGGAAGCTATTGAAGAGTTACGCATTGAGCTGAAGCGCAACGATTATGATGAGAAAGACCTCCAAAAAGCTCACAAGCTGGCCA
>CAYPTM010000269.1:0-4152 GCA_964413345.1 uncultured Elusimicrobiales bacterium | reverse complement strand
AGCCGTCCAGCCTTCTTCCGAAGAATCGGGGCTTGCGGTAGTGGAGGCTTCCGCTGCCGTCCTTCCGGCCAGCCAGGAACCGGCAGCCGCGCCTGAAACCGCGGCACCGCAGGTCGAAGCCGTCGCGCCTGTGCAGGAACAGCCCGCTGTCGCGCCGGTTCAGGAGCCTGCCGCACCCGCGGAAACCCTTGTCCAGCCCCAGGCCGCGGAAGTGCCTCCGGCCGAGGAGCCTAAAGCTTTCGTCGCGGAGGCAGTCTCGCCAGTGTTGCCGGAGCAGCCGGCTCCGTTCGAGGAGCCCAAGGCCGCACAGCAGCCGGAGCCCGTCAAGGCGGAGGTTCCGGAGATCGTCCCGCAGGAACAGCCCATTCCGCAGCAGCAGGCTGCGCCTGTCGCAGAGCAGCCGCCCGCGGTTCAGCCGTTGCCTGCCATAGCGCCGGTGGAGCCTCCGGCGGTAAGCCTGCCGGAACAACCCTCCGGTTTGGTGCAGCTTTCCTCCACCGCTATCCCGATACCTTCG
The DNA here is from genome assembly GCA_964413345.1 of uncultured Elusimicrobiales bacterium. Lineage (GTDB taxonomy): Bacteria > Elusimicrobiota > Elusimicrobia > Elusimicrobiales > Elusimicrobiaceae > CAYPTM01. The sequence goes on along the minus strand of CAYPTM010000269.1, from coordinate 3,635 downwards.
CAGCAGACCCCGCCGCCCGCCGCTCCGGCCCCGTTGCCGGAGGAGACCGACGCCACCCAGCGCGGCGCGGCCGCGGCGGACGTGAGCCTGCACGACAATCTTTCGCAGACGCCTCTTGGCCGCAGCGCCCGCAGCAAGACAAAGCGCTACCGCTGGGGCCCGGAAATACCCCTCATTCCCATTTTCAACATGGACGCCCTTGTGCCCGGCGCGAACCGTTTCGCCCATGCGGCGGCGATGAGCGTCATGCAGAATCCGGGCACCATGTACAATCCCCTTCTGCTTTTCGGGCCGAAGGGAACCGGCAAGACACATTTCCTCAACGCCATAGCCTACAGCCTTAACGGCGCGGTCGGGCAGGCGAACGTAATGGTGACGGACGGCATACGCCTGTCACGCGTGGTTGCGCGCCTCGCGGCGGAAAAGAACATAGAGCAGCTGGACCAGCTGGTAAGCAACAGCGTGAAGGCCCTCCTGATAGACGACATCCATCTTCTTTCCGTCAACGAAGCAAACAAACCCTATCTTTCAAGGTGGCTCAATTCCTTCGTGCAGGGCGGGAAGCAGATAGTGCTTACCTCCTCCTATCCCCCGCGCAACCTGGCCAAGCTGGAGTCCATGCTGGACTTTTCGCTCAAGCAGGGCTGGGTGGTGGAGCTGAAAGTCCCCTCCGCGACCACTTACCGTTCGGTGGTAAAGCGCATAATGGACGGCTTCAACACCGTCCTCTCCGATGACGATACGATGAAATTTTTCGGGCGCACGCAGATGCCGCTGAACATGGTCCTGCGCAACGTTACCCGGATGAAAACGCTCGGCAGGCTGCTGCCTCCGGGCGAGGCCGCCCAGTACAAGGAATTCCAGCTGCTTGAAATGGTGCTGGGAGTGGAGGAGGCTCTCGAAGCCCTTCCTCCGCCCGAGGACCTGGCCGCGGCTCCGGCGGTTTCCGCCCCTGCCGGGAAGGGCCGCTGCCGCATAGGTGTCTTTTATCCCAAGGGTGCGCAGGCTTACGGCAAATGGCTGCTGCACCAGCTTGCGGTCACCGCGGAGCAGCGCTTCGGCATCAAGGATTGTTTCGAAGTGATGGTGGAAAGGGAATATGACGACGGTGACCTTGTCCGTTCCGCCTTCAGAATAGCCAACACCGGTGACGACAAGGAATTGCAGGGCGCCCTCATCATCGGGCCGTCCAAGAGCGACGCGGAAGCCGCGGCGGTCGAGGATTTCGGTGATATAGCCCACCACATGCTGGAAAGCATGCTGGTCCGCTGCGCGCTGGTTGACTACATAAAGGGTCCCTCTCAGGCGGCACAGTTGCGCGCCCTTCTGGATCTCGTACGGTAGCCGTTTAGGCCGCCGACTATATAAGGCAAGGAGAAAGACTTATGAAGAAACTGTTTGTGCTATGCGCCTGCGCGCTCGCGCTGGCCGGCTGCGGCGGACTTAACAGCGCCGTCACGTCCTCCGGGGATTTGGCCCCGAAGTTCACCGACACCAAGCTGGACAAGCATTACCTTTGGGTCCGCGGCATAGCGGCGGCGAACACCGATTTCAAGACCCAGACGCAGAAGCGCGCCATGTCCCGCGAGGGGGCCATAGCCAACGCCTACCAGCGCGCCGTGGAATATGTAAAGGGCGCCGGCGTTGTGGCGAACGTCAAAATCGTGGACGCGGTCGCGAAGGATTCCTCCCTCCAGACCAGGGTGGACGGCGCGGTGCGCGGCGGAGAGGTGTTCTCCACCGAATATCTTACTGACGACGGCTGCACGGTCATCCTGCGCATTCCGCGCGAGAATTTCAAGCTTATAAACGTCGACCTGCCGGCCGGGGAATAGGAAGACGATGAAAAGACTGAGCGGAGTATTTGCGGTTCTCGCGTGCGCGCTGGTTCTCGGCGCGTGTTCCGGCTCCCGCGGAGGCGGCGGCGAGATTGTCGTAGGCGTGGGCTACGCGCCCGTGGCTTCCGGCGATTTCCAGGTGGTGCGGCAGAACGCCATAGCCGCCGCCCAGCGCGACGCGGTGGAGCAGGTGGTGGGTGTGTTCATCACCGGCAGCACCGACGTGCGCGACGCGGTGGCGGTCAGGCAGAAAATATCCGCCAACACAGCGGGCTTTATAAAGACCTACAAGGTGCAGGAAGAGGGGCGTGACGGGGAAAACTACCGCGTCAGGATAAAGGCTCTCGTCCAGCTCCAGAGCGTCAGCGGCGTGATATCCGAGGTGCTTGCCGCCAACAGGCAGGGCAGCAGGGTGGCCGTTTTCGCGGCCGACAGCAGCGGCGGGACCGCGGCTTTCGCTCAGGACCTGCGCTCCTCCGCGGAACGCGCTTTCGTCAAGAAGGGTTATTCCGTGGCCGGTTCTCAGGCGCCGCTAGCCGCTCCGGCTGATGTGGACAGCCAGCGTGCCGTGGTGGAGGCCGCCCGTGTCGCGGGCGCTTCGTTCGCGGTTGCCGTGTCGGCGGTTTCATACAAACTTCCCGCGGCGGACCAGCTGGGGCAGGCTTTCGCCTCCTGGCGCTCCAAGGTGTCCATAAAGGTGTACGCGGTTTCTTCGGGTGAACTCGTGGCGTCCGTTTCCAAGGAAGCCAGCGGCGTCGACCCTTCCGACCAGATAGCTTCACAGAAGGCCATGGCCGCGGCCGCGGAGCTGGGCGTGCCGGAACTGGTCAAGCCGATGGACACCTCCCTTTCGCAGGGAACGGCTATCATGGTCGTGGTCTCCGGAATGGCGGACCTCAAGCAGCTCCAGCAGTTCCAGGAGATGCTGACGGCTGTCCGCGCGGTCAGGAATTTTTCCCTGGTCTCATACAAGGAAGGCGAAGCCGCCCTGCGCGTGATAGTTGATTCGATAAGCGGCCAGGAACTGGCTTCGTCCATAATAAGGCAGAACCCCACGCGGTATTCGGTCACTGGTCTGGACCAGTACCAGGTTGAGATAAAGGCGGAATAGCGCCTCGGAAAATATGCTGGCCACCGTGTGGAGCCTTGGACTGAAGGGGATAGAAGGCTTTCCTGTTTCGGTCGAGGTTGATGTTTCGCCCGGCCTGCCCACTTTCGCCATAGTGGGCCTGCCGGACGCGGAAGTCCGCGAGGCGCGTGAGCGCGTCGCGGCTGCGGTGCGCAATTCCGGGTACGATTTTCCGCTGAAGCGCATAACGGTCAATCTGGGCCCGGCCGAGATTAAAAAGGCCGGCACTCATTTCGACCTGCCCATAGCTCTTGGTGTTCTGATAGCCGGCGGGGCGGTGGAGGAGTACTCCGGCGAGGTGCTCAAGTCCACCGTTTTCGCGGGAGAACTGGGGCTGGACGGAAGCGTCAGGCCGGTGTACGGCGTGCTTTCAATGGCGATGGCCGCGGCCGGCAGGTTCGGGGCGATGGTTTCCCCGTCCGCCAACAGCAGCGAGGCGGCCTCCTCCAAGCTGTCTTCCTTCTCCGCTTCCACGCTGAGGCAGGCGGCTGATTTCATGCGTTCCGGCTCCGGCCTTGAAAAATGCCTGCCCGCGCAGAGCGCTTCCCCTGAAGGCGGGTTCGCGGCAGGGGATTTGTGCGAGGTGAAGGGGCAGACTCTGGCCAAGCGCGCGCTTGAAATAGCCGCCGCCGGAGGCCACAACCTCCTTATGATGGGCCCCCCGGGGA
>CAYPTM010000268.1:0-4159 GCA_964413345.1 uncultured Elusimicrobiales bacterium | reverse complement strand
AGGTGTTCCGCAGTCGGCGCTGGAGTGATGGCAGGCAGGGCCGCCCGTGCAGTTCCCCAGGTTGGGCGGAGCAGTCGAAGTGCGGTCGCAGTGTGTCGGTCGGTGCAGGTGCAGCGGGTGTTGTGCGCCGTCGGCCTGTTGTCGCCGCGGGTGCGTGGCCGGTGGCGGTAGCGTGGTGTCCGGCGGTCCGTCGTGGGAGTGTTTCGCGGCAGTTGGCGGTCCGTCGTGTAGTGTGTGTGTGGTCAGCGCGGAAGTTGAAGTGCAGTGCGGCGCCAGCGCGGCGCCGGGTGTGTCGGACGGTGCAGTGCCGTGTAGTGGAAGCTGTCGTTAGGTTGTCCGGCCGTGGTGCAGTCTGGCCGGTATGGCCTGGAGTTCCGCCGTTCCGCGGGCAGTTCGGGTGCAGTTTGCGGAGCGGGTGTGCGTGGAAGTGTATGTTCCCGGGAGTTGTGTCCTGTGCGGCCGGGTTGTGGCGGGAGGTGTTGTCCGGTCGGCGGCGCGTTGGACGGGGCGGTCAGCTCCGGCAGTTGGTGGCGCCGTGAAGTGTAGTGCGTGGTCTGTTGTTCCCGGTGTGCGGTGGAGTGTTCGCCGTTCGGTCCTGCGGCGGTGGAGTGTGCCGCGTTGTCGCAGGTGTTCAGGAGGTAATGCGTGTATCACGGTAGATAGAGTCCGGTTTGGCAACCAGCCAGGCCGGACTCCTTTTTTGTGTCTTTTGGCTGTTTACTTGAGAGGATTGTCCACAACCGCCGCCGTTTTCCACTTTTCGCTGCAAAATTCCTTCCATGCCAGGCCTATCGCCCCATCCTTCGCGGACGACAGGGAAGTGTCTTTCTGGGCGCACTGGGCTTGTGCTGCGAGATAGCCGTCCTGCGTTAACAGCGGCTTCCCGTCTTTCGAAAACGCCTGAGCGAAAATCTGATACAGGCCCCAGCGGGCTTCCTCCCAGGTGGCAATCAGCGTGTTCCCGTCAGTTTCTATGTCAGGGTCGTACTGTTTGTAGTCGGAAGGCAGTGCGGATATTCCTGCGGGGTCCCAGCGCGGTTCCCCGTTAGGGCCTATATTCTGCACCACTGTCCGCCACTGGCTCCCTGTTCCGTCGTCAAGCCAGGCGAAGTAAAATCCTCCGTTTCCGTTCATGGCGGCCCGGGGGGCCCACTGGTTTCCCTTTCCCATGGCTATTCCGACGCCTCTTTCAGCCCACAATTGCTTGCCTTCGCCTGAAACCCGCTGGGCGAATATATCCATGCTTCCCTGGCGTCCGTCCTCCCACGCTGCAAGGACACCTCCGTTCCCGTCAGCGACAAGAAGGGGGGGCGAGGCGTATTTTCCGTTGTCGGGAATGTCGAAGAAGTCGGGCCAGACGGGTTCTCCGGATGCAGCATATCTTCCCAAAATTATGCCGCGGTCTGTTTCCCTGTCGGCCTGGCGGAAGGCCAGGTAATAGCCGCCTTCATTGTCCGGAGCCAGCGCAGGGCCCTGATAAAAAGTACCGGGTCCGTTGCCCCGCCCCGCCGTTCTCGAGGAGGCCAGCACGCCGTCCCGCCCTATGAGAGCGTGCGTTACATAGAGCGCGCCGGTGGCAGGGTCGGTGTCATTCCATGCGGCCGCCAGTTCCTGCTTTGCCGTCACGGCCGTTGCGAGAGGGAATCTGTCGCTGAATACCGGGCCTATGGAAACCGGCGAGGGCCAGGCCGCCTTGCCTTCTTCCGTCACGAAGAGAAACTTCCATGCGGCCCCAGCTTCCGCGCCGTTTTCCCGCCAGGCCAGATACCAGCCCCCTTCGGCGCGGGCGCTTTTCAGCGCCGAAACCCCGCCGGCGGTTTCCAGCAGCTGCTGCTTCGAGAGTATCTGGCTTTCGTCCAGCAGGGTCAGGGAAATTGCGTTTGAATTAACGGAGAATACCGCCACGCGCCCCGGCTCTCCCGAGCGGGAGCAGTGAACGTGGGGTTCCGCCGCGAGATTGTTCGCGAGCACGCGGGCATCCGCGCGCGGGGTTTCCGTCGACATGAAAGAGGCGCAGCCTCCAAGCAGAAGACCGCCCGCCGTCAAAATAACCGCATTCCTTGCATTCATGCCGTCACCCCCGCTTCCATTTCGTGAGTTTTAGTTGTCCGAACACAAGAAAAGCCGCCCGAAAGCGGCCGTTCTTTTAAAGGATCCGGCGGCGCGAGACATCCGCGTCAGGCGGTCTTTTCCTTGTTTTCCTCGACGAACTTCTTGATTTCGTCAAGGTTCTCAAGGATCATTCTCGCCTTTGAAACGCCGAATGAGAACGGATACCTGTCGTTCTCATCTCTTTTCAAAACGAGAAGGGGTTTGCCCTTATATTCCGAGCGCTCCACTATCATTTTTTTTCTCCAAAGTTAATTCATCCGACTATACTAGGATTATACTACTAAATCTGTGCGCTGAAAACTGCCGCGGTCAGAAGACGGGAGGCTTCCGCCTCCATGTCTTCGGAGGAATTGTAGCCCAGCCCGGCCAGGTTTCCGCCGGCCATTATCGCGCAGGCGGCCCTGTTCCTGCGCGTTTCCGGCGAAAGGTGTGCCGCCGTCTCCTGCACAAGCACGCGGAAATTGAGCTGGCTTGAATACTGGCGCTTCGTCCCGAGGCAGGAGTAGTCGAAACTCCCGGCCGACATCCGGCAGCGTTCTCCAGACAGGCCGAAGGCCAGCTCCATGAAAAACTCCGTCTCCAGCATCTCTCTCCGCATGGGTGCGTCGCTTCCCTTTCCCTTCAGCATGCCGATGGGCAGCATGGTCGCCACGCTTATGGCCATGGTGGCCGCCCTGGCCGCAAGGTCGCTCTTGGGCGCGGCTTCCGTCACTATCGTTCTGTTTTTTACCGGCGCGGCTATCAGATATATTGCGTCGGACCATTTTGCCGTGAAAAGCGTCCCGTTGTCCAGCGGGGCGGAAAATGTGTCCCCTCCCAGCGTGGCCTTGGTGAAATGGAGAGGAGGAGCCGGCTTCCTGATGGCGGCCGAGGGGATGGCGGCTGTTTGCAGCCCTTCGTTCCTGAGAAGAGCGCACGCGGTTTCCGCGGCCTGGCGTTCCAGATTGCGCGCGTAGAAGCCTCCTCCCCTGTTGGCGGCGCCAGCCGCGTCGTCGTAGGGAATGCGCAGCGCGAGCTCCAATGCCTCCGCGGCCTTTTTTACGGCGGGAGGCTCGGGTGACAAGTCTATGATGGCGTAAGTTTCTTCCATGGCATGCTCTCTCTATCCTGCTATCATGCAAAATTTGCGCCTTCGGGGCAAAAAAAAGCCCCCGCCGGAGCGGGGGCCTGAACAGATTCAGCGTTTACTGGATGGAAGCCGCCCACTGGGCGAAGGTGTTCCAGCCGGTGTCGGCGGACCACGCAAGGCCGTTGTAGGAGGAGTCGAAGGAGTCCGGCACGTAGACCGCGAGGCCGTGGCTCTTGGAGTAAGAGGAGCCTGTCCAGCGGTTGTGGAGGACGACGTTCGCTTCCAGGTACTTCATGATTTCCTGGCTCTTGGCCTTGAGGGCCTCGTCGCTGGTCTTGCCGGCGACAATGCTGAGGAAGTCGTACATATCCTTGTTGTCGCTGTAGTAGTAGGCCTGGCAATCCTTGGCGGCCTTGATGGCGGCGGTGTCCTTGGAGGCCATCGCGAGACCGACCCATTCCTTGACCATCGGGGCAAGGCCGGTGAGGGCCGGGCCGCTGACGGAGGACTGGGTTGCGCCCTGTCCGATCTGGACGTAGTGATCGGTATAGGCATCGGCAGCCATAACGCCGAGTTCGGCGGGGGTGGCGTTCTGCTTTGTCATGACCTTGTTAAGGAAGTCGTTGTAGGTATAGCCGTCGCCGGGTTCGGTTTCTTCGCTCTGGACGATTACCTTGGCGCTGTTCTTTATCTGATAATTGACTTCCGCCATCTGCATGAGGCAGGCGTCGGAGCTGTAGACATCCACGCCGCCCATTTTCGCGAGGGCCTGGCCAAGCTGCTGGGTGGTTATGTGCTTGCCGGTCTCGTCATCGTAGGAGATGCCCTTTGAGGGGGCGGTCACGCTCTTGTTCCAGCCGGAGCCGTGGTTCCAGACGACAAGCATGTATTTCTTGGCGGGATAGTTGGTCTTCACCCAGTTGCCGAAGTCAACAAGGTGGTTCCAGTCGCCCATGTCGACGGTGGGAAGGGTCTGCA
>CAYPTM010000267.1:0-4170 GCA_964413345.1 uncultured Elusimicrobiales bacterium | reverse complement strand
CCGCTTCTGCCGCTCGTAGCGGCAGAAGCGGTCTTGGAACCTTCCGACATATCAACCACGCCGCCGCGGGAAGAGGAGAGGTCGAACATAGCGCTGAGGGCGGCGCTCTTGTCGCCGAGGGCCATTTCCTTCATCCCGTCCAGCTTCTTGCTCATCTTGGAAACCTGGGCCTTGGCTTCCGGAGTGACCGCTGTGGCGGCTTTTTTGCCGGAAGCTTTCCGGGCGACCAGATTATCGCGCACGCTAAGCAGATATTTGACGAAGGCGTTGAGCTTGGGCTCGCTCATTTCCTGGCCAAGCACCTGGTAAACGTTGACCATCTTTTTGAAGAGGGCTTCGTCAACAGCCGTAACCGGCACGGACATGCACTGGTCGGCCATGCTGTCGGCGAACGCGGTCATTTCGGCCAGGCGCTCGGGCAGCTTCTTGCCTTCCCAAGCAGCCTGCGTCACGCCCTTGGCGGTAAGGTAGTCCTTGCGGGCCTTTTCCATGACGGCGTAGTCATACACGGCCTTTTTGAACGTGCCTTCCTGCGCGGGCATGTACTTGACCACCCATGCCTGGGAAAGCTTCACGTCCACATAGTAGCCGAGCGCAACCAGGGGATTCTTGACCTTGGATGAAGGAGACTTGCTCAGCAGGCTGGCGGTGTTGGCGCTGATGCGCGAGGCCATGCCGGTGCGCAGCGTTTCGGGCGCGCCGAGAGACTCGTACATGGACCGCATGTCCAGTATGGCATTGGCGTTTTTAAGCAGGGCGCGGGCGCGTTCCTCGCCGGCGGGGCCGGAAGCCTTGAGGGCCTCGAGCACGGCGTAGTTGTTCGCGTTCAGCTTGTCGGAACAATCCTTTGCCGCGGCCGGTGCCAGTTGGTCAGGCTTGAAATTTGCTTCGCAAGCCTGGGCTATCTTGTCGGCATCCTCATAGGACATGGCGGCGTATGCCGGCATTCCCGAGAGGACGGAAGCAGCGATCGCCATAACAGCGACTAACTGCGGTATGCGCTTGTTCATAACATTCTCCTTTTCCAAACCTATCCTCAAAACGGATTCCTACTGCTATTTCAGCCTGCCGTAAGCGTAAACGGCTTTCTTGTTGACCCACTGCTTCGTAACCAGGCCCTTGCCGGAAGAGGCGTGCAGCAGCCAGATATAGCCGCCCTTCTCGGCCCCCATGTAAATGCCGACATGGGTGATGCCCTTGTAAGCCCCGTGCGTCTGGCCCGTATGCCAGTTGATGAACACCAGGTCGCCCGCTTTAGGGGCGCCCTTGACCAGCGAAATATTGCCCTTCCCCAGTTCCGCTATGCGGTACTGGTCGTCGGCGCAGCGGGGAAAAGCCTTGCCCGCCAGCTTGGCCCGTATAAGCGACATGCGGGTGAACATCCCGCAGTCGGTGGCATGCACTCCGTCGCCGCCAAGCTTGTAGGGTATGCCGATGTCGTGCTCCGCGGCCTTGATGAAACGCTGCGCCACCGTAAGTTCCACGCCCTTGGGAAAGCCGGGCAGCTCCGATTCATCCGGCGGGTCCTGCTTCAGTATCAGGGCGTCCGGCTCGGAACTTTCCTCTATGACCGGGTCTTCAAGCACGCGATTATTGTATTCGTAAACCTTATCCTCATCCTCCGAAAAAACTGCCGGGGGCACTTTCGGCGCGGAAGAAACCCCGCTGGCCCTGCCGAGAGAAGCTGTAGCGCTGTCCGCTCCCGCGGCGAGCGCCGGCGCGGCAAGAAAAGCCGAAACAAGCAAAGAAGTCAGAATCGTATTCATGGCAATCCTCTGAATTTAGTTTACCCTATACAATATCATGCAATGTATAGAGCGCAATCACAAGGTCTTGCGGACCCATGACAATACGGGCTAAAGGACCCATCTACTTTATAAGCCTGCCATACCCCACTACGGCGTTCCTGTTTACCCACTGCTCGCAGACTTCCCCCCTGCCGGAGGAAGCGTGCAGGACGTAGACATAGCCGTCCTCGTCCTGCCCAAGATAGATGGCGACATGGTGGACATTGCCGTAGGCGTCCGGGTCATTATAGCCCCAGCTCATGAAAACAAGGTCCCCGCGCTGCTTGTCGGCCGAAGAAACAAGGGACAGACCCGCCTCGCCGGCTTCGGCAAGCCTGTACTGAAAGTCGGCCCTGCGGGGGAAATCCTCATCCGCCAGCCCGGCCCCGATAAGAGACATGCGGGTAAGCATGCCGCAGTCAGTGGAACTCACCCCGTCTCCGCCAAGAACATAGGGAAGGCCCATATAGCCGTAAGCCTGCGATAAAAACAGGTCCGGGGAAGACGACTTCTGCATTCCGGCTTTCTGTTCCGTCATTTTAGGCAGGGAAAGCGGAGGAGCCTTCTTCAGAATGAGCGCCCCCGGCTTGGTGCTTTCCGGAATCTTCGCGTCCCTGAGATACGGCTTCTTGCCGGTGAATATGGTCAATGATTTATATTTCGGCGCGGGAACCTTTGGCGCAGCCGAAACACCCTTGAAATACTTGTCCTTTACCGCGCTTCCCTCCTGCTGGGCAAACACGGCAGTGGATGATATTAATATGGAAATAGCCGCCAACACTGATATACGCATAATCACTCCTCTCCTCAGGGCCGGGAAAAGGCAGTCCGGCCCCTGTATACCTTATTTTCGCATAATGACCGATTTATACAAGGGACTTAGGTCCCAATGCCAAAGTCCCAATGTACCCCCCCGCGGACACGGGACGCATTTTCAAGAAAAAAGCGCGCGCCCCGCAAGGGACGCGCGCGCAACACGGGAAAGACGGGCCTAACTGAATTTTTCCATGCCGGAAAAATTCCGCTTGCTGGAGAACCCGGAGAGTATCTCTTTCTGAACGGGAGACAGAGTGCCGGACACCATGCACGCCACCAGCTCTCCAGTCCCCGGCCCCATCATGAATCCCTGCCCGCACATGCCGCCCGCCACCACGAAACCGCGCGGGTCTTCCATGGTATCCACAATGGGGAAACCGTCCGGCGTCATGGGATACAGTCCGCGCCAGGTGCGGCGCACCTTTACGCTGGCCAGCTTTGGCAAAAGGTTCACCAGCCTGCGCGAGGCCGTGGGCAGGAAAGCCGATGTAGCCTGCCTTGAAGTGCCCCAGGCCTGCGGATTAAGGGTATAGCAGAAGATGACCTGATTTTCCTCATTCTGATAGAAATAGCAGTTCTTGGAATCATGCTCCGGCCTGATGTCCACGACCATGGGCTCGAACATCCTGCGGACGGGTTCGGTCACGGCGGCCTCATGGGTATCGGGCATGATCGGAACATCCAGCCGGACCATGGCGCATATATCCTTGGCATTGGCTCCCGCCGCGTTGATTACCCACGGGGCATGGTAGGTGTCTTTCGACGTCACCAATCCCTTCACCACCCCGTTCTCCACTATGACGCTGGCGACGGATTCCTTGAAGCGGAACTCCACGCCGAGCTGTTTCGCGTACCGGTAAAAAGCCTGTGAGCAGAGGAGCGGGGAGGCGCTTGCGTCATCCGGGCAGTAGGTGCCGCCGCGCAGGTTTTCCGCGCAGATGCCGGGGACCAGCTCCAGCATATCCTCTTTGGAAATCCAGTTTATGTTCAGGCCGAAGCCCTGCTGGACCTTTAGCAGGTCGCGCATCATCTTCTCGTCGCTTTCGGTATAGGCGGGGAAGGTGTAGCCTCCCTTGTGCCAGCCGATTTTATCCCCGTGCTTTTCCTCCCATGCGCCGAAAATCTCCAGGCTGCGGAGGCAGGCGCGTATCTTTGAGCCGTCGGAGTGCGTGGCCCTGATGCCGCCTATGGCCGCCTTGTTCTGTCCCTGTCCGGGCGAGGGCATGGACTCCACCACAAGCACCTTCATCTTCTTTTCCGCCAGGGCCACGGCTGTCGGAACGCCTATGCTGCCGGCCCCTATCACTATCGCGTCGTATGTCTGTTCGGGCATATTTGTTTTTCCCCCTCAGAAGCTGCTGGAGTCCAGCGAGGCACTGGTACCTGTGCGCGCCGCCGCAGACTTGCTGGTCGACACCGTGCACCGCTTCCAGGGCGACGAGCGGGATGTGATGTTCTTCTCGCCAGTGATTGCCGCCGGCATGGCACCGGGCTCCCTGGGCTTTCTGCGCAGCAACGGCAACCTGTTCAACGTGCTCGGCGACGCCGACGCCTTCCAGGAGCGTTC
>CAYPTM010000266.1:0-4189 GCA_964413345.1 uncultured Elusimicrobiales bacterium | reverse complement strand
GCCGTAGGAGGCGCCGGCCGACGCCCCGGTCTTGAGGGGCTTGGCCGTGATGATGTTTATGACGCCGCCCGCCGCATTGGAGCCGTATATCGACGAGGCCGCGCCCTTGAACACCTCTATCCTTTCTATGTCCTCAAGGTTCAGCCGGTTCCAGTTGACGGAGCCCGTGGCGGAAGTGTTTACCGGTATGCCGTCCAGCAGGACAAGCGTGCGGCCCTGATCCCCTGCCATGCCGCGCAGGGAGACCACCGCCGAGAAGGAATATATTCCATTGGCGCGTATGGTGTTGGCGCCCGATATGGTCGCCAGTTTTTCGTCCACGGTGGTCCCCGGCAGGGCGGCTATGTCCGCCGCTTCCAGTATCTGCATGGAGGCCGGCACTTCCGAAATATCCTGTTCGGCGCGGCTGGCCGTGACTACCACTTTCCCTATATGCTTCGCGTCCGCGCTTTCCTGGGCGGAAGCCGTCATGGCGGACGGCAGGGCCAGGGCCGCCAGAATATAGTAACACCTTTTCATATAATAGTAACACTCCTGTCCAAAAAAATATACCGCCCCGTCCTAGAGCGAGGCGGTTATGGAGAACGAGCCGTACTTCACTCCCTTGAGTCCGCGCAGGGCGTCGGCCAGCGCCTGCAGGCGCGAGGGACAGCCCTTTACGGCCGTAACGGAGAACATTTTCCCCCCTTCTATCAAGAGCTGCTGGGTGGAAAGCACTATGTCCGTGTTTTTGCGCAGTTCCTTCGCTATAAGGGAGAGCGCGTCCTTGTCCTCCGGCTTGAACATCAGGGATATGGTCCCGACGCAGACGGAGCCCTTTTCCCACTGCTTCTTGACCATGGCGCGGCGCACGAAATCCGCTATGGCCTGTGAGCGGCTGGCATAGTTGCGTTCCCGCACCACGTCGTCCAGCCGGGGCAGCAGGGCCTTTTCAAGTGAAACGCCGAAGCGTACAACCTTGGGCATAGTAACACGATTCTACAGATTAATGGCACCCAAGGCAAGGCGTTTCACAGCGTCAGGCGTTCGGTGGCGGTGTTCTCCCGGAATCTCCTGTCGTGCGAGACCAGTATAACCACGCCCGGAAAGCGCGCCAGTCCTTCTTCCAGCAGTTGCACGCTCCTTATGTCGAGGTGGGTGGTCGGCTCGTCCAGAAGGGCGATGTCCGGGCAGGTCACCAGCAGGCGGGCAAGGTTTATCTTCCGCTTCTGCCCTTCGCTCAGTTCGGACAGGCGGCTGAAGAGAATCCCCCCGTCGCAGCCCAGATAGTCGAGCATGGTGCAGGCCTCCTCTATGCGGGAGGAAGGGAAATAGCCTTCTCCCGTGCCGAAGCCATCCGGCGCGCGCCAGAACTGTGGCAGGTAAAGCATGCCGGCCGCCGCGTTGCGGCTTATGGAACCGGCGTCCGGGACGGCTTCTCCCGCCAGCAGGCCCATGAGCGTGGACTTACCGCATCCGTTCGGTCCCTCAATGGAAAGACGGTCCCCTCCCTTAAGATAAAAGGACAGTTCCCGGAACAGCTCTTTCCTGCCAAGGGTTTTGGACAGTCCCTTCGCTTCAAGGAAGGTGGTGGCCGCTTTTTCCCCCCGCGGAACAATGCTGCGCGGCTTGTCCAGATAGACCTTGCGGTTTTCCAGTTCCTCGATTTTTTCCCGGGCGCGTTCCTTGGCGCACATGGCGCGCTTTTGCAGACGCGCCGCCACGGCCCCTACGAAGCCTTTGTCAAACGCGCCCTTTTTCTCCTTCTCCTTTTGCTTGCCCCAGCTTTTGTAACGGCGCTCCACGATTTTCAGTTTTTTTATCTGTTTTTCCAACTGCTCGTTTTTGTGGAGCGCGGTGGCGATTTCCCCGGTCTTCCGCTCGTGGTATTCTGTGTAGTTCCCCGCGTATTCCTTAAGGCCGCCCCTTTCCAGTTCCAGCACTTTGTTCACGGATTTGTCCAGAAAGTCCCTGTCATGGGATACGACCAGGCAAGCGCCCCTGAAGGCGCGTATCCTGCCGGCCAGCCAGTCCAGCGCGTTTTCATCCAGATAGTTCGTGGGCTCGTCCAGCAGATATACGTCAGGGTCGCGCAGAAAGCCGGACATCAGCGCCAGCACCTTGCGTTCCCCGCCGGAGAATGTGGAGACCGGCCTTTCAAGGTCGGCTTCCTGCCATCCCAAGTCCGCCGCGCCGGAAAGCGCGGCGGAGTATCTCTCCCAGCCGCCGTTTTCGGTAAAGCGCAGGCTGAGTTCCCGGTATTCATCCGACTCACGCCGCGATTCCCGCTCAAGTTTTTCCAGCGCGGCGTACTGCCTGCCTGTTTCCGGGAAGGCGGACATAAGCCATGCCGCGGCGCTGCCTTCACCGAAGGCGTAATCCTCCTGCTTCAGCAGAAGGATATTCTCCGTGGTTCTGGCCAGATTGCCGCTTTCCGGCGGCAGATTGCCCGCCAGCAGTTCCAGCAGCGTGCTTTTGCCGCAGCCGTTTATGCCCAGCAGGGCAGTGCTGTCGCCAAGATATACGGAAAACGAGACTTTTGTAAAGACGGGCGTTACCGAGCCCGGGTATGTGAAAGAGACGTCATGAGCGTCGATTAGAATTCTTGCGGTCATAAACTGAAACCTCCGCTGTTTGCAAAGACAAACGCGACAAAGGCCTGTGCCGTTGCCGGTGCGACTGCAAATTCAGTGTTTCGGTATTCAGTTTTTCATTGACGCGCCGGAGTAGAATCCGGCACGAGTTCACTCTAGCATTTCAGCCCTGCCGGAAGCAATGGCGTGGCAGGTCATTGGCAGGTATTGTGGCGGGACCAAAAACAGCAGGATGGTTTCCAGTTGTGAAACGAGTCATTGTCCGCAATTCAGCAGAGTGTTTACCATGTGAACTTCCATTGCCCATCCACCTTGGTCAATCTGAAAATTTTTTCCGGGCTTAAACTGCTTTTGGTGTTTTCTTGCTTATCGGTTTCTGTGTCTGTCCCGGGTATAGACTTAAGCCGAGCATCAACATGTGATAACTCTATTGGATAAATGAAGCATTTTCGCATACGCATATAGCTGGCACGTACTTCTACCCAGTTTATTTTGCCGTACGTGCCATTCTTCCTGGTCTCATCTATCCGGCCAGGCAACAGTGAGATTGCATCTGCAAGGGATGTCCAATCCTTGCAATCACCGAATTTGTCCTCAAGTTTTATAACAGGCAAATTAATATGGATCTCCCCAAGCTCTTCACTGGCAAGCCAATTGACATCCAGCAAATTGGTGCTCTCCCATTTTGGATTCACAGCAACGATAGGCGGCCTCATCCGTATCTCCCTCCCGGAAGGGCTACTGAACCAGATATCCTCATACAGGGGGTGATACATCCCGGTTATCCGGGAACCAAATGTCCTTAACACAAATAAGGAAATGCGCGGAGGGAGGTAATATGACCCATCCTCCCCGCTTATCACCTCGCTGGTTGAACCGCCATAACCGGACGAATCGAACAGCAAGTCCCCCGAATCGCAATCGGCCACAGCAATGTACGGCACGGGCTCCCCGCTAACCGCATTCAGCACCCGGCCGCGGACAGGATACGCATAATGGAACGGCATGCCTTTGCCATAAAACATATTCCACACGGACCAGATACCGGCAAACCCGATTACAAGCGCGGCCTTCCAGCGTCCGCGCAAAAAGCCGCGCAGGTCCGGATGCCAAAAAGCGCGCAGGCATGCCTTTAGGCTTGCGCTGTCGGGAAGAAATTCCCCGGGTTTGCGCATACGCCAGGCGGGCAACAGAAAATGCGCGGCGAAATGAACGCAACTCAATTCGGCGAACATGCCCCATTTATGGAAGTGCCAGCTCCAGAAAGCGTATGGTAACAGCCCCAAAAGAGGCACGCCGGATGGACGGCTTTCTTGCGTGCGTTTCCGCACATAGAGCCAGATGGTGTATAAATCAAGAAAGAGCGCGCAGAAAAACAGAACAAACGCAAGTTTCGTAAAACCCTGCGAATAAACGGCAATCCAGTCATCCGGCGTAGTGCCAGGGTAACGAGTGCTAAGCCATGCCCACATGGAGGCCTCCCGAACAAATCTCAGACAGCATATTGCAGATATAAAAACGACAAGTTCGCTTTAGAACTATAAGGAGCGCAATACTATTATCATGCGCGTATACACCACCGGACACAAAATCTGCGAAACAGGCCTTTAGGATAC
>CAYPTM010000265.1:0-4198 GCA_964413345.1 uncultured Elusimicrobiales bacterium | reverse complement strand
CGGTCGCGTGACTGGGGGCTGGCTTCCTGCCGCCAGCGGCGGCGAGTGTTCTCAACAAGCATTTCTATCATGGAGGAGGCCGCGTCGCGGGCGAGCGCGCCTTCCTTCGGCAGTATCTTCCCGGCCTTGAAAGGGAACATGGGGTCCAGCCGGTCCAGTTCCGCAAGCTGCGCCGAAATGGAGCCGGCCTTCTCGGCCTGTTCCACGGAACCTTCACTTACCAGCGCCAGCCGCTGCGCTTCGTCCAGAGTCATGCCGCGCTCAACCAGTATTTCGGCCACGGCCTCCTCGGAAAGAGGATTGAAAGCCACGGTCTGGCAGCGGGAGCGTATGGTTTCCGGCAGGGCTTCGCACTTTTCGGCCAGCAGAATCCACAAAGTGCCCTCGGGAGGCTCCTCGAGCAGCTTGAGGAGCGCGTTGGCGGCCTCGTTGGTCATGGTGTCGGCGCGGTCGATGATATAGACCTTCCAGCGCCCCGCCATGGCCTTCTGCTGGGCCTTTATTATCAGTTCGCGGACGGTATCTATCAGGATATGCTCCTGACGCGCCTCTTCCTTACCAGTAAGGCGGGACTGGAAAGCGTAGTCGCAGACTATCACGTCGGGATGTATGCCTTTGGCTATATGCTGGCAATTCTGGCAGGCGGCGCAGCAGTCCTGCCGCGCCACGGCATCTTCATCAAGGCAGTTAAGGGCTCGGGCGAAGCGCAGGGCGGCGTAGCCCTTGCCGCAGCCGTGCGGACCGGTGAACAGCAGGCCTGGCGGGACACGCCTGTTCTTCAGCATGGCCTTCAACTGGGCAACCGCCCTGTCCTGTCCGATTACGGTGGAGAAACCCATTATCCGCGCCTCTTCGCGCCCAGCCGCCGCGAAACCAGCTTCCAGATGTCAGCTTCCACTTCCTCAACGGAACGGTCGGCGTTCAGCAGGACGGCACCCCTGGTGGTGCGGGCCAGGCGGGCGTAGGCTTTTCTCACGCGGGAGCGGAAATCGCCCCCCTCCATTTCCAGCCGGTCCGCCTTGAGGTGCCTGCCTCTGGTAGTAAAATTGCTGTCAGGCATTGAGAAGACTATGGTCAAATCGGGATGCAGGCCGCCGGTGGCTATCTCGTTGAGAGTGTTGACGGTCTTTTCGGAAAGGCCGCGTCCGCCGCACTGGTAGGCCACGGAAGACATGGCGTAACGCTCGCACAGCACGACCTTGCCGGCCTGGAGGGCGGGGAGAATTTTCTCTCCCGTATGCTGGGCCCTGGAGGCCTCGTAAAGCAGCAGTTCCGCCATGGGCAGGACCTTGTAGGCCGGATCCAGCACCATGCGGCGTATGGCCTCCGCGCAGGGCGTGCCGCCGGGTTCGCGGGTATGCACAACCTCGCGCCCGAGCTCCGAAAGCTTTTTGATGAGCAGGGCCGACTGCGTGGACTTGCCGGTGCGGTCCGGCCCCTCGAAAACGATGAACAGGCCTTTGGTCTTCTTTTTCGCCATACCCCATTATCCCATTTTCGGCACGCGCGCGCGATAGTCCGGTGCAATAAAAACGCCCGCCTGATAAAAGGCGGGCGTGAAACGGAAACAATCCCGGGCTATATCTGCTGACGGAGGCGGGCTATGCGCTCCTCAAGCGGGGGATGCGTGGCGAAAAGGGCGAAGAAACCCTTGTGCCCGGATATCTTCAGCGTGGCCATCGATTCCGGCTGGGACTTGTCCACTATGCCGTGGGTCTGCTGAAGGCGCTCAAGGGCGGAGGCCATCTTCTCGCGGCCGGCAAGGCGCGCGCCGCCAGCGTCGGCCTCGAATTCGCGGTAGCGGGAGAACCAGCACACCACAAGCGAACCCAGTATGCTCAGCGCTATCTGCAGGACAATGACGACAAGGAAATTCACCAGCGGGCGGGTTTCCTCTTTCACGTTCTGGCTGACCAGGAAGGCCACGACGCGCGCCACGAACATGACTATGGCGTTAATGATGCCCTGCAGAAGCGTCATGGTGACCATGTCGCCATTGGCCACGTGCGCTATCTCATGGCCCAGCACGCCTTCCACCTGGGCCGGCGTCATGTTGCGAAGCAGGCCGGTGGAGACGGCCACGAGGGCGCGGCTCTTGGTCGGGCCGGTGGCGAAGGCGTTAGGCTCCTCGCTGTCGAAGATGCCGACTTCCGGCATCGCCGGCAGATTGGCGGAGCGGGCCAGGTTATGCACGGTCTGCACAAGGGCGGCGAGATGGGGGTCCGACGTGTTGGGGTCTATGACCTCAACGCCCATCATCCACTTGGCCATTATGCGGGACAGGCCCAGCGATATGAAAGCGCCGCCCATGCCCCATATGAGGCAGAATATGGCAAGCGCCGAATAATCGATGCCATTGGCCGTGAGGTAATGGCCCACGCCTAGAATGGACATGACTATGGTGATGGTGGTTATCACCAGCACGTTGACAGCTATGAAAAGCAGTACTCTCTTCATTTTGCAAACCTCCTGAACTGTTAGGAGCGGCTTCACGACCGCCGCGGGACTACCCTATCATTCTATTATTTTTCGCGCCGCCTGATACACCGGCCCGGGGCATTGCGGAGCGCGGTCCAAATTGGCATATTTTAATCAAGAGCCGCCATGAAAGAAAAATACCTGAGAATGCTGAAGAAAATGGAAGAGAAGGCCGCCGCCGGCCCGCAGGCCGGGGAATGGTCAGTGTATATGCTTCTCTGCGCGGACGGCAGCCTCTACACGGGCGTGGCGAAGGACGCGGACGCGAGATTCGAGCAGCACAGGAAGGGGAAAGGGGCGGCGTACACGCGCTCCCACCCGCCGCTCAGGATGGTTCACCGCGAGGACGGATACACCCGCTCGGCCGCCCTGACACGGGAGGCCGCCATCAAGCGCCTGCCGAAAGCGAAGAAACTGTCGCTTGCGGAAAACTCCGGCGACAAAACGGACAACGATTTATGCGAAACCCGAAAGAGCAGACAAGGGAAATCCTGAAAAACAGCCGCCGCCTCTGCGTTCTGACCGGGGCCGGCATATCCGCGGAATCCGGGCTGGCGACCTTCCGCGATTCGGACGGCCTGTGGAACAATCATTCGGTGGAGGATGTGGCCACGCCGGAAGGTTTTCTGCGCGACCCGGAAGGCGTATGGAATTTTTACCTGGAACTTAAGGAACAGGCCGACAGGGCCGCCCCCAACCCGGCCCACGCCGCCCTGACCGCCTTCGGCGGCAAAGACGGGCGAAGGGTAACCGTGCTCACCCAGAACGTGGACGGCCTTCACGAAAGGGCAGGCGGAACGGAAGTAATAACCCTGCACGGCTCGCTTTACCGCGCGCGCTGCTCATCCTGCGTCAAAAACGAACTCCCCCTTCCCGGGAAAGTCCCGCCCCTGCCCAAATGCGAATGCGGCGGACTGGTGCGCCCCGACATAGTATGGTTCGGCGAGCCGCTGGACGACATCGCCATGGGCCTGGCCGCCGCCGCGGTGGGCGTCTGCGACGCGTTCATGGTGGTCGGCACGTCGGCGCAGGTTTTCCCGGCGGCTTCTTTCGCCTACATCGCCCTGCGCCAGAAGAAACCCGTCATACTGGTCAACAAGGAAGCCACGCCCCTCAACGAATTCACGAACCTTGCCTTCACCGGCAAGGCCGGGACCATTCTGCCGGAACTGCTTTCCTGAACAAAATCATGGCCGGCGGTTCGCACCGCCGGCCATCAGCTCCGCAAGACAGCGTCGCTGCTATCTTCTGCTGGACAGGCAGATGACCTCGTGCACCTTCAGGCTGAAGAACTGCGATGCCGCCGCCGGGGTGAGCGCTATGGCCGTATCCGCCCCTTCCGCCGTGCCGCCAAGCGAGATTATCTCAGCCCTCGGGGGAACAAGCCCCTGGTCGGCCGCCATGACGGCGGCCTCCACCGCGACCTTGAAGCCCTGTCCGAGCGTATAATACGTTTCCGCTATCAGCTTGCCCGGAACAACGCCCCCGAACTTAGAAGCCACGGCCCCGTCAACCCCGCCGAAAACGTGGGTGCCGGTGATGAAAACCGCGCCGAGCTTTTCGGCCTCCTTGACAATTTTAGGGTCGAAGGCCCCCCACTTGGCGGCGTATTCGGCGGAATAACCCACGCCGATGACCTGCGCTCCGCTGCCGGCGGCCTTAAGCGCGCGCGCAAGCTCAAGCGCGGTACGTCCGCTTGTGGTGGCGGCCACCACGTACC
>CAYPTM010000264.1:0-4210 GCA_964413345.1 uncultured Elusimicrobiales bacterium | reverse complement strand
CAGTTATAGAGCGCTTCAAGCTTCTCTGTATCCGTTTTCGCGTTCTTCGCGAGTGATGACACAAGGTCCTTGATTTCCGGCGTCAGTTCCGCCATCGGTTCTATAAGCGGCGAGAGTCTCGCCTGTATCGCGCCCCATTCGTCCGCCGGGGCGAAGTATACCGCCGGGGCGTAGAGCGCGTAGGGCGGGGTGAAGGGCTCGTTCTTGTAGGAGGGCATGTTCTCCGCCTCCCATATCATCTGCACCCTGCCTTTTCTTGGCCGCGAGGAAAACTTCACGTTTTCCGGCATGTTGAGCGCGGCGTATTTGACCGCGCCCGTGCTGACCGCTTCGAGGGTGAGTCGCGCGGTTTTTCTCGGCTCGCTTCCCCTGAAGGCGAAGTAGCCCTGCGGGGTATAGGTGGAGAGGGCCATAATATCAGTCGTCACCCTGGTGTCCACCACGGAGCCGGGGTCCACGTTCGGGACAGAGAATTTCAGGCTTCTGCGCTTGTCGTATACCGGATAGGCAGGATCGAGGGAGCCTTCCTGCACGGAGGTGTCCGTCAGCCAGGACTGCGAGCCCCTGCTGACGCTGTACGCGTAATCTATGCGCACGGTCTCCGCTCCCGGCAGGAACGGATACCTGTCATTGCCGGCCGCGTCCCGTCCACGTTCCCGCAGCACCTGCTTGACGGCCCGCCATTCCGTACGCATGGAGCCGTCCTTGTTGACCCGGGCGGTCAGGTCCGTCAGCCAGAAAAGAAAACCGTCGTCGGGAAAGTCCTGCGGGGAAGGCGGAGCGGACAACAGCTTTGCTATGGTTCTGTCCTGCGCGCTTCCGGGGCGGAATTCCTTGACCAGCTGCACGCGCAGTATCTTGTCCAGCGGGTATTCTGCCGTTCCGGTTGAAAGGGCTATTTCCGCTCCCTTCGGGCCCAGCGATTTTACGGCTCCCGTTATTTCGGAACCGTCGTTAAGGAACAGCGTGTCGGCGCAGGCCGTGCCGGCGGAAAGAACCGCGATGGCGGTTGCGAGAGCGGCTTTCATTTCGCGCCTCCTTTTGCCTTGAATATGACCCGTTCCCGGGAATATGAAACCATTTTCTCAATGAACTCCTTATACTCCGCGTAATCCTTTACCGGGATAATCCGGCTTCTGCGCTCGAAGGATGACGAGCATTGCGCGCCGCCCCCT
Source organism: uncultured Elusimicrobiales bacterium (assembly GCA_964413345.1). Taxonomy (GTDB): domain Bacteria; phylum Elusimicrobiota; class Elusimicrobia; order Elusimicrobiales; family Elusimicrobiaceae; genus CAYPTM01. Next base: position 3,035 of record CAYPTM010000264.1, on the reverse strand, counting down.
TCGAGGGCGCAGCCGGCGCTGTAGGAGGCGTGCCCGTTGGACAGGCTGGTCTTTTCCGGCATGGACATGGGTTCCAGGGTGTCCGGGAACGATATCCTGTAGCTGAGATAGGAGCCTTTCGATGTCGTATATTCAATCGGATAGCTCCTTTTCTCAAGGGAGGTTTCGGGATACGCGCCCGGATACATCTCCATGTCCGGCATCCTGGCTATGAAAAGGTCGCCCTGTTTCAGCAGGAATCCCGGCACGCGGTAGACGGCTTCCATGGTGAATTCCTTCCCGAGGTCCTCCGCTCCTTCCACGCGGAAGGTTTCAAGCTCCGCCTGCGGGGCTATTTCCTTGGCCCAGCCCTCGAATATGCGCTTCTGGTCCGAGGTCTTTATGCTGCGGAAATAGCTGCGCCACTCGCTTTCATGCGCTCCCTTGTAGGCGTAGCGGCATTTGACGGACGCGCTTCCGTCCGTGGATATGTTTATGTCGTAGGTGTTGTAGGCCCCGTTGTCCTTCGGGTCCGGCACGGGTGTTCCAATTATTTTCCGCGCGAAAATATCCAGCACCTTCACGCCGTGGTCCACGGATGAGAACGCCGGGTATTTGGAATCGTGGCCGGTGGAGTCCAATACCACGTTTTTTCCGCCTATGCGCGCAACGGTTATGGCGTGGTTGAACCATACGTCAGGTATGGCAAAGTCATGCTCTTCCATGTTGTTGGTGGAGAGCAGCACCGGCGAGCTCTCTATACCTGCGGCCTTGAGCATTGCCGTCATCAGCAGGGCCTTGTCTATGCAGCAGCCGAATTTGCGCTTCCACGTAAGATTGGCGTCATAGCCGCCCCAGCCGGAGGCCGCGCCCATCTTCACGGCTATGTAGCGTATGTCCTTCTGGACGTAATGATATATGCGCGCGGCCTTTTCCCCGTCGTCCGCCGCGCCGTCCACCAGTTGTTTGGTGAATTCCGCCAGCTCCGGGGAGGGCTTTATCCTTTCCTCGTACATGGGAATCAGCCAGTCGAACACCACGTCCCAGCTTTTGAATATGGAGGCCTTGACCGAGGGGGTTATGTCTCCAAGTTCCGGCATTCTCGGCTCCGATATGACCGGCGGCACGTTCTCCATGCGCCAGACGTATGTCCTGAGCCCGTTGCGTTCCTCCGTGGCCGGCTTCCCGGCTTTACTGAACGCCCCCTTGAAATTGCGGGCGTTGTAATACAGGTCCGTTTTCGCGGGCAGTTCCACTGACATGGAGACTTCGCCTGTGGGGATGAAGGACTGGAAGTTCCATTCCGGGAAGATGAATTCTTTTTTGAACGGGTTGTAGTATTCCTGCTCGATGGTGTAATCCACTATCGCTCCCTTGTCCACCTTGGGCAGGGAGTACTGGACCAGAGTGTAGCCTCCGCTGAAGAAAAGCTCCCCGGACTGCGGCTTGCTGGTGGTTATCCTGGAAGGGTCCAGCGGATATGTTCCGCCGTCCGGCGTGTGGACCGTGGCGGACAGTATGCGGGCGGCACTGCGCCCGTCCTCGAAACTGGCGATGACGCGGCTCCAGTAGCCCTTGTAGCCGTCGCTCAGCACCTGTCCCGCCGTGCGCGATGTGCGCGTATATGTTCCGTCGGCGCGTATGGAATAGCGGATGTCGGAGACCAGCAGCAGGGCTTCGCTGCCGGGGTATTTTTTGCCCAGTTCCCCCGCCTTGGCGAAAAGCCTTTTGCCCTCGGCGGCAAGCGCCGGGTCGGCCTTGGCTTCCGGCGCCGCGGTGACGGCATCTTTTTTGATGGTCACCAGTATTTCGCGCACGTCCCCGCGCGGAAAGGACCTGCCGTCCTTGAGGGTTACAGTCTTTTCTTCGAGCAGGGCAACTTCGCCCTGCAGTTCCTCTCCCGAACGGAGGCGCAGCGTTTCAGCTCCCGCCGGCGCGGCCGCCAGGGCGGCCAGCGCGGGCAGAAGGAGTTTTCTTAAGGTTCTTTTGTTCATTTATGCGGCTCTCTTCAGTATGTCGGTTATGGCCGGGGCGTCATATTCCGGCATCTGCCAGAGGCGGCAGGTGCGGGCCGCGTTCTCGGCTACCTTTCCGATGTCCGAGGCCGGTATCCCCGCTTCCCCGAGCGTGACGGGCATGCCTATGGCGGCGAGCGTTTCCTTTAATTTCGCAACGGCCATCCGCGCGCACTTGGCGTCGTCGGCTTCAGCGAGGCCGAACACGTTTCTGCCGAAGCGGGCGGGAAGCGCCGTCTCCCCCTTGTCTATGCGGTAAGACAGCCATGCCGGCATAACTATGGCGAGGCCCGCGCCATGTGTTATGTCGTATATGGCGCTGAGGGAGTGCTCTATGGCGTGGTTGATAAAGCAGACATCATCGCCCATCCCGGCGGAAATCATGCCGTTAAGGCCGAGCGTGCTGGCCCAGGTCATATCCGCGCGGGCGTGATAGTTTTTCGGGTCCCTGAGCAGTTCGGCGGCGCGGCGGAAGAGGACTTTCGTCAGGTTCTCGATGTTGCCGCGCTGTATGTCCAACTCCCGGTCCGAGGCGGTGAAGTACGCCTCGAACATGTGGCTGACGGCGTCGGTGGCGCCGGCCGCGGTTTGCTTCGCCGGAAGGGTGTAGGCGTACTGGGGGTCGAGGAAAGAGGCCTTCGGGAACATCGCCTCCCCCATGGCGGAATATTTTTCCAGGGTGGCTTCGTTGGTTATCACGGAGCCGTTGTTCATTTCCGACGCTGTCCCCGCGAGGGTGGTCACGGTCAGAAGGGGCAGCGCCTCTCCCACGGCGGCCTTGCCGCAGTAGAGGTCCCAGACGGGGCCTTTGTACTTCACGCCCGCGACAATGGCCTTGGATTCGTCAATGGTGCTCCCGCCGCCTATGGCTATGACCATGTCCACGCCTTCGGCGCGGGCCTTTTTTATTCCCTCCTCGACATGGGAGAGGACGGGATTGGGCTTCACCCCGCCGTGGTCAAGCGCGGCTATGTTTTGGGCCTTCAGGGAGTTGGCGACCGCGTCATACGCTCCGTTGGCTTTTACGCTGCCTCCGCCGTA
>CAYPTM010000263.1:0-4213 GCA_964413345.1 uncultured Elusimicrobiales bacterium | reverse complement strand
ATCTGGTGCTTATAGACGGCGCCGGACAAAAGAAAATACGCAAATTGGCGGTGGAGAGATAAAATGACCAACAATTCTGCCGCCAGATACGGTTTCATAATTGCGACAGCCATGACGCTTGCTCTTGGAGTTTCAGAGGCCCGGGCAGGAGCGGCTTTCAGTTCCGATGCGGTCGGCACGGTCGGTTCGGATTTCCTGAACCTGGGCGCCGGCGCGAAAGCCATGGCCATGGGCGGGGCGTACACCGCCGTGGCGGAAGACGCCTCCGGAGCCTACTGGAACCCGGCAGGGCTTGTGCAGATAAACAGGATGTCGGCCACGTTCATGAGAGCCTCCTATCTGGAGGACATAACCTACCAGTATGCGGCCTATGCCCACCGGCTCAGCCCCTACTCGGTTATAGGCATTTCCATGATGGCAACCGACATCGGCAAAATCGAACAGACGGACACGATGAACAATTCTCTCGGCTCGTTCACCCCGCGCGATCAGGCCTACACCCTTACCTACAGCAGAGCCATACTGGAGCTGTCGGACAGGGACCACGACGTGGCACTGGGCGTAAGCGCGAAATACATAACCTCGAAGATTGTGGAACGCGGCTATGGCTATGCGGTGGATTTCGGCATCATGACTTACCACTTCACCAAAATACCGTACCGCCTCGGGTTCGCGGTACAGAACCTGGGCCGCGGCCAGAAATTCGACAAGGATTATGACAGCCTGCCCCTGAAGATAAAAGTAGGCGGCGCGCTTTCTCCGTTCAGGAATTTCCTGCTCTCCAGCGATTTGGTGTTTCCGAAGCAGAACAAGTTCTACTTCGCGCTTGGAACGGAAGTATGGGCGGAACCATCGGACAAGTCGCGCGTGGCCATACGCGCCGGCTACAACTCCCAGATGGCCAGAATACAGGGCGGCCTGAGCGGCATCTCCTTCGGAGCGGGAGTCGGGCTTCAGTACTTCACTGTTGACTACGCCTATGTCCCCATGGGCGAACTGGGCGGCACGCACCGTTTCTCCATCAACTTCGACTTCCCGTTCTGGAGCCCCGTATTCCAGAGGAAAGACCCGACGGTGTTCACAAGCGTCGAGGAATTCGTGCAGCCTCAGCAGAAAACCATGTAGATTGGGGCTCCGTCACCTGCCAGTTTAAGAACAAGCCCCGCCTTTGCAGGCGGGGCTTCATAACGGTGGGACAAGAAGCACGGAACAGATGAAACCACACCTCTGTTTCGCCATTGACACGGACACGCAGAATTTCATACTTTGAGTGTTCAAGCTTTCGGCAGCCGTCACCGCCGGACCAGATTTAGCGTTTTTCCGCAAAGCATAAACAAGGAGACAGCACATGTCCAGCAAATCCTCCAGCAAGAAAACACAGACACCCGCAAAAGCCGTAAAACATCCGGCGCACAAGGCGGCATCCGCCAAAAAAACTTCGTCTGCCGCGCATAAACCCGCGCACGGCAAACCGGTTGTTCCCAGCCATCATCCGGCGCACCACGCCGCGGCAAAAAAAGAAACACCTCTTTCAGCCCAGGAACTCAAGGAACTCAAGGAATACCTTTTAAACGCGAGGAAGGAAACCCTCGTCCGCCTGCAGGAGAAGAAAACGCTGGACATGCCTGAAGCGGAAGTGGGAGACCCCATAGACGTCGCAACGCAGAATTTGGACAAGGAACTCCTGTTTGAAGTTACGGACAACGAGCATCAAATGCTTGAGCAGATAGAGGCCGCCCTTAGACGCATAGAAAAGGGGGTTTTCGGCATCTGCGAGTCCTGCCGCGCGCCGATACCTACAAAGCGCATAAAAGCCATGCCGTTCGCCCGCTACTGCATCACCTGCCAGAACTCCAACGAAGTACTCCGCTCCGCGCCGCCGTCAGATCAGGCCTGAGAGCAGCTACCGCTTAAATCAAAAACCCCCGGGGCAGGTAATCGCCCCGGGGGTTTTGCGTAAAACCCTGAAACCTATTTCGCGATATCCTGCGGACCGAGAACTTCCACGGGAGAAGCCCTGCGGCTTTTGACCCGCGCTTTCAGAAGATACTGGCTGTTATTGTAGCCGATCTCCAGCGAATCCAGATTGATTACCTTTTCCAGACCGGCCTTGAAAGTCTCGACATCGCCCGACAGTGAGGCAAGCCGCCTGACGTCATCGGTGTAGGTGCCATACTGTTTCTTGTGCATGGTCTCTAAATAGCCAAGACGCTCAAGCTCGATTCTGGCGGCGGCGATGCGCGCCTGCTCCTTTGCCGGCGGCTGCACTATGTTAGTATAGTACCAGGCCGCTGAGAAGAGTCCGAACAAGCCCCAGGCCGCGGAAAACACAAGACCCTGGACGAAATCGGTCTTTGGCCGGACATCAATAACCCTTGAGCCGGCCAAATAATCGTGCAAAGCCCGTTTCTGTCCGAAAAGGGCTATCACAAAGCCCAGATTCCAAGGCAATCCGCTCACGAAATACCCGATAGCCCTGAGAAAGGACTTGCCCAGGCCCAAATTGCTTCCGTCTGCCGCGACAGTCCTTATACCGGTAATCTTTTTCCCTACCGTGACCCGTCCGCCGGAATTGAAAATCGTGACATATATGACATAAAGGGCCACAGCCGACATCAGGCACGTGAATTCCAGCTTACGTGTATAATGCGCGTTCAAGAACTTTATCATCACCCACAACGCGCCATACCCCAGAAGGAGGAAGGGGAAGGAATCGATAACATACGCCACGAAGCGGGCCGAAAACGCCGCGCTTTCCGCCGACGGCTCGGCGGACATTGCCGTCTCCTGAGGAGACAGAATTTTCAGATCCTGCGGAATATTGGCTTCTGACATGATTGGTCCCCAAAAGTTTCTTGTTGGAAATTTCTAAATTCCATTATAACATAATGCTATTGAGTTATTACCGCTTTGAAGCGCAATGCGGCCGGCATAGGGAATACCAGCCATTAAAGCATTGCGCGGTATAGCCTAGGCACCTAAATCTTAATATAATTATTGCGAAAGGATTGGTGCTTTGTCATGTGCAGAATAGCGGCTGAAGTTTCGCCCGTCAAACAGTATTTTGGAGATATGCTTGCGGAGACAAGCAAATCGCTGCTTAAGCAGAGCAACGCCAATGCGCGCCGCCTGCAGAAAGACGGCTGGGGAATCGGCTGGTATCAGGCCGATAAACTAAAAATCCGCAAAAGCCCGCACGCCGTTTATCTGGAAAAAAACCGTTTTGCGTCGGCATGCGGGGACTCCGCGTCAAGAATATCCATAGCGCACATCAGGCTGGCGTCCAATCCGAAGAAGCTGCCGCCGGAAAAACTCTGCGGCGAAACAAACACGCAGCCCTTCGGCAAGGGCAGGATACTTTTCGCGCACAACGGAACGCTCAACATACCGGACGACGCGAAAAAAGCTTTTTTGAAAGGCCCCTCGGCCAGGCCGAGGGGGAATAATGACAGTGAAGTGCTTTTCCTGATTTTCATGCGCCAGTATAACATCACTGGCAGCCTTGCGGAAGCGCTGGCCGGAACACGGGCCGACATCCTGCGGTTGTGGTGCAAAATAAGACCTCGCAGAAAACAGTGGAAAGCGCCGTACAAGGGATTGAACATCTTCGTTTCAGACGGCAAGACGCTGGCGGTGATGTGCGACTTCAGCATGGAGCAGGAGATTTATTCGCTGCTGACCCGCGGATGGGAGTACGGTCGAATAGCATACGCTTTCAGAAAAGGCCGTCTTGTGGTGGCGAGCGAACCCCTGGACCGGGGCAAATGGCGCAAGATGCCGGCGCAGAGCATACTTACCGCCGCCGTTAAACATGGCGCGGTGGAAAGCGAAATACTTTCCCTGCCGGAATTGACGGTTTAAATCCGCTGACCCGGGCAAGCCGCCCGGGCGGCTTAAACAGTTTTGAAAGCCTGAGAGGAGGACAAGGTAATGAAATGGATTGTGATACTGGCCTTTATTCTTGGCGGCTTCATGCTAGTCAAGCTCCAGAAAGTTATAAATCCACCTGAACAGGCTCCGGTTCAGAAAGTGCAGCCGAAGCCTTTGGAAAACTACGCCACGAGAGCGGAAGAAAACATCCTCACGACCTCCCTGCCGGATAAAGTTTCCCACGGCTCGCAAATGGGCCTTACCAGAGAAACACTGCACACCCTGTACGAGCTGACCTACGACCCCAGCGAGAAAGTGCGCTGGACCGCCGTCGAGCTTCTCT
>CAYPTM010000262.1:0-4252 GCA_964413345.1 uncultured Elusimicrobiales bacterium | reverse complement strand
CCACGGCCCCGGCGGCCGGCTGGCGCGAGACGGTGCGTTCATTCGCGGAAAACACCTTAAAGCATCCGGCCTGGGGATACTCGCACTCCGTGCGCGTTTACAAACTGGCCGTAGAACTGGCCGGGGAAGACAAAGTCAGGCTTGATGACGATGTGATGTTCGCTGCGGCATATCTGCATGACATGGGCGCGTTTGCGCCTTACACCAAGCAGACCGAGGACCACGCTGACACCTCCGTGGCGCAAATTGAAACGGTACTTTCAGCCACAGATTTCCCGAAGGCGAAACTGGATGCGGTGCGTTCCGCCATACGAACACATATGTACCAGCGCAAGCCGGAAGGCAATGAGGCCGTCTACCTTCACGACGCGGACGCGCTGGACTGGCTGGGCGCTGTCGGAGCAGCCAGGGTGCTTGCCCTTATAGATAAAAACGGCGGAGCCCCCAACGGCGCGATGGCGGTCCAGTTCATTGAAGACAATCTTTCCAAGGTTCCGGCCCAGGTGTTTTCCCGGGCGGGGAAGGCCCGCGTACCGGACAGAGTGCAAGAGCTTAAAACTTTCGTCGGGCAGTTGCGCGGGGAAACGGCGGATTTGAAGGACTTCTAGTTCCGCACAAATACCGACAGGGGGCTGCAATGGACACCGCGGCGAAACCTCCGGCCGATCCGGCTATTCCGAAAAGGACAGCGCGCAAAGTAGCCATGCGGCTGCTGCCCTACCTTTTCCTCCTCTATGTGGTGGCCTTCATAGACAGGGTCAACTTCGGCTACGCCGCCCTGCAGATGGACGCTGAACTGGGCATAGGGAACGCGGCCTTCGGCTTCGCCGCCGGCATATTCTTCCTGGGCTACTTCCTTTTCGAAATACCGAGTAATCTCATCCTGCACCGGGTCGGGGCGCGCAAGTGGATTTCGCGCATACTGATAAGCTGGGGGCTGGTGGTCATGCTCACCGGCTTCGTGTATTCCATACGCCAACTCCTCTGGTTGCGCTTCATACTGGGCATCGCGGAAGCCGGCTTCTTCCCCGGCATAATACTCTACCTGACCTTCTGGTTCCGGGCGGGCGACAGGGCCCGAGCCGTGGCCCTGTTCATGACCGCGCTAGCTGTCTCGAACATAATAGGAGCGCCGGTTTCCACCTGGCTGCTGGACCACGCGGACTGGCTTGACATGCAGGGCTGGCGCTGGCTGTTCATCATAGAAGGCGCTCCGGCAGTGCTTCTGGGCGTCTTCAACTGGTTCTATCTTCCGGACAGGCCTTCAGACGCCGGCTGGCTGACACGGGAAGAAAAAACGTGGCTTCAAGGAGAACTGGACCTTGAGATGAAAACCAAGCAGGCCCGCAGGGCATACAGCGTGGGCCAGGTGTTCAAGGAACCGAAGGTGTTGCTCCTCGCCCTTATATACTTCTTCGTCAGCATGGGACTTTACACATCCGCTTTCTGGCTGCCGCAGGTAATAAGCGGCTTCGGAGGGCTTACCCACAGCAAGGTGGGCATGATAATAATCATTCCCTACACGGCGGCCGCCGCGGCGATGATATGGTGGTCCTGCCGTTCGGACCGGAGCGGCGAAAGGCGGAGGCACGCCGCGTTAGCGCTGTTCGCGGGGGCGACGGGTTTTCTGCTGGCGGCCAGTTTCGGTCATCCCGCTGGCAAGGTATTCGCCCTGTCGCTGGCGATAGCCGGGCTTTACAGCGCATACGGACCTTTCTGGGCGATGCCCTCCCTGTTTCTGGGGGAAAGCGCCGCCGCTGCCGCCATAGCGCTGATAAACTCGGTAGGCAACCTGGGAGGCTTCGCGGGACCCTACATATTGGGAGTGCTGAAGGACAGGACCGGCGGCGCGGGCGCGGGCTGGCTGTGCACGGCGGGGGGCCTGGCCCTCGGCGGCATGCTGATACTCGCATTCCTTCCCCGAGAGGAAAAGGGCGGAGGCCAAAATCCCTGACGGTGCCCGCAATAGGAAATAAGCCGGATAATTGCTAGAATGTGTGTATTATTAATACGTTTTTTGTAAACGTTAACACGGAGGCGTAATGAATCCCCAAGGCTCACCGCTTGCAAGTCTTGTGCCGATGCTGCTCATTTTCGGCATATTCTACTTTTTGGTAATCCGTCCCCAGCAGAAGCAGGAGAAGCAGCGTCAGAAAATGCTCTCCGAGCTTAAGGTAGGCGACAAGGTTATCACGATGGGCGGCCTTATAGGCACGATAGAGTCCATCAACGAGAACGAAGTCGCGCTCAAGCTGGCGCAGTCCGTCAAAGTGCAGATAATGAGATGGGCCGTGACCCACGTAGTGACCGAAGGGTCCAAGCTTCCCGACGCTCAGCCGTCCGCACGCTAAGGAGAAAAGCAGAGATGGGCAACAAACTGATGACGAAGTGGGTAATCATACTGGGCACGGTAATAGCCGCGGTATGGTTCCTCTACCCCTCGATAGAGTGGTATACGAAAACCGCGCAGGAGCGCTCCAAACTGGAATTCGCGCGCATGCGCCCGAAGCACATTCTGAACCTGGGCCTCGACCTGAAGGGCGGCACCAGCCTGCTGCTTGAGCTGGACGTCTCCAAGCTCGATCGCAAGGAAAAGCCCGCAGAGGCCCTCGCCCGCGCGATAGAAATTCTCCGCAACAGAATAGACCAGTACGGCGTGGGAGAAACCCCCATCAACCGCCAGGGCGACAACCTCATATCGGTGCAGCTCCCCGGCATAGCCGACCCGACGCAGGCCGAAGAGCTCATCGGCAAGACCGCCCTGCTTGAATTCCACCTGGTGGCGGACGAGGAAGAGGCGCAGAAGATAAAGTCCAAGATAGAGGAACTGCCGGAAGTCTTCACCGCCAGCGGCACGATAACCGAAGCCGCGCAGAAGCTGCTGCCCCCGGAATACACCCTGGCCCGCAACAAGGATGCCGGCGGAGACTTCTACATCCTCCACTCCACCGTGCCCGTCACTGGCGCTTACCTTGAGAACGCCCGCGTGGAAACCGGCGGACAGCAAGGTATCTACATTTCCTTCAAGTTCAATGGTGAAGGCGGCAAGAAATTCGAGCGTTTCACCGGCGCCAACGTCGGCAAGCGCATAGCCATAGTGCTTGACGGCGTGGTGCATTCCGCGCCCGTGGTCAACCAGCGCATAGGCGGAGGCTCCGGCATCATAGAGGGGCAGTTCAACCTCGAGGACGCCAGCCGCCTCGCCATAGTGCTGCGCTCCGGCGCGCTGCCCGCGCCCGTCCGCATCATAGAAAAGCGCACCATCGGCCCCGGCCTGGGCGAAGACTCCATCCGCAAGGGCCTCACGGCCTGCGCGGTCGGCTTCCTCGCCGTGGCGCTGTTCATGGTAATCTATTATAAGCTATCCGGCCTGGTGGCCGACATCGCCATGTTCCTGGACTTCCTGTTCCTGCTGGCGCTGATGGCCTACTTCGGAGCGACGCTCACTATGCCCGGCATCGCCGGCATGCTGCTCGCGCTGGCCATGGACGTGGACGCCAACGTGCTAATCCTTGAGCGCATGCGCGAGGAAATAGCCCTCGGCAAGCCCGTCGCGATGGTCATTCCCACCGGATATGACAAGGCGTGGAACACCATTTTCGACGCCAAGATAACGGCCTGGATAGCGGCGATATTCCTCTTCCAGTTCGGCTCCGGCCCCGTAAAGGGTTTCGCCGTGACGCTGACACTCGGCCTTCTCATAGGCATGTTCACCGCGGTCTTCCTGACACGCGCCATCTATGAGTTCTGGCTCACCTCCAATCCCAAGGAGCTCAGCATATGATGGTACTCATCCCGCGCCCCAACATCGACTGGGTAAGCAAGCGGTTCATATTCTTCACCCTGTCGGGGCTGATAACGCTGGCCGGACTGGTGCTCCTGCCGACGCGCGGCCTCAACCTTGCCCTGGATTTCAAGGGCGGCACGCTTCTGCAGGCCCACTTCGACAAGCCGACCGACATCTCAACCGTGCGCTCGGCCCTGGAGAAGAACGGCATAGAAGCCCAGATACAGACCTACACGGAAAGGAATTCCTTCGCCATAAAGGTCAAAGGCAGCCAGGAAAGCTACAAGGAAACCGGCGAGCGCATCAAAACCGCCCTAGCCAACAACATGTCCGACAACACCTACGAGACGGAACGACTGGAATTCGTGGGCCCCGCAGTCGGACGCGACCTGAGCAAAAAAGCCGTCATGGCCATAGTCCTGTCCCTGTTCGGCATCATCGTGTACGTGGCGTTCCGCTTCAACA
>CAYPTM010000261.1:0-4256 GCA_964413345.1 uncultured Elusimicrobiales bacterium | reverse complement strand
CAAAACGCAAAATGCCCCGCGTATGGAGCGGGCTATGTTAATATATATTATATGTTTATAGCCCGATTAATGGAAGCGGCAAAATAGTCACACTTTTTTCAAAAAAAAGGCCCCGGTTTCCCGGGGCCCTGCATTTTCAAAACAACGGATTGCGCGTTCAGGCCGCGGCCTCGCCCGGATTGAGAACCGGGGACGGCGCGGGGGCAGGAGCTGCTTCCTGCTCCGCCGGTTTTTCGGCCGCAGGCTTTGCAGCGCCCGGATTGACGATTTCTTCAATCTCTTCCGCGGAGAGGACTTCCTTTTCCATCAGCCTGTTGGCCATTGAATTGAGAAGTTCCCTGTGAGTGGCAAGCAGTTCCTTTGAGCGGGCGTGACAGCTGCGAACCAGCACGCTCACTTCCTCGTCAATGCTGCGCGCGGTCTGCTCGGAATACTCGTGGCGGCGGACTATATCCCGACCGAGGAACACCTCGCCCTCGTCCCTCTTGTGGGAAACGGGGCCGATTTTATCGCTCATGCCGAATTCCGTGACCATCTTCTGCGCGAACAGGGTGGCCTTGGAAAGGTCGTCGTGCGCGCCGGTGGTCAGCTCGCCGAAAACTATCTCCTCCGCCGCGCGCCCGCCAAGCAGCACGCACAGACGGTTGACCAGCTCCGTGCGGGTGGTGAGGTACTTGTCCTCGACCGGCAGCTGCAGCGTGTAGCCCAGCGCGGGGCCGCGCGGTATGATTGAAACCTTGTGCACGGGGTCGCAGCCGGGTATGAGCTTGGCGATAAGCGCGTGCCCGCTTTCGTGGCAGGCGATGATTTTCTTTTCCCTCTCGCTTATCACGCGCGTCTTGCGCTCGGGACCGGCGATGCTCTTTTCCACCGCGTCCTCCAGGTCGGACATCTCCACCGCCTCCTTGTTCTTGCGGGCGGCGATGAGGGCGGCCTCGTTGACCAGGTTGGCCAGGTCGGCCCCGACGAAACCGGGGGTGCGGCGGGCCAACACGCCCATGTCCACCGATTCGGCGGCCTTGACCTTCTTGGCGTGGACCTTGAGTATTTCCTGCCGGCCCTTTATGTCCGGGGTGGGCACATTAATATGGCGGTCGAAGCGGCCGGGGCGCAGGAGGGCGGGGTCCAGCACGTCGGGACGGTTGGTGGCCCCTATGAGAATGATGCCCTGCTTGGACTCAAAGCCGTCCAGTTCGACAAGAAGCTGGTTGAGCGTCTGCTCCCTCTCGTCATGCCCGCCGCCTATGCCGGCGAAGCGGTGCCTGCCGACTGCGTCAAGCTCGTCCACGAAGAGTATGGCCGGGGCGGCCTTCTTGGCCTGTTCGAACAGGTCGCGCACGCGGGACGCGCCCACGCCCACAAACATTTCCACGAACTCAGAGCCTGAGGAGGTGAAGAACGGCACGCCGGCCTCTCCCGCTACGGCGCGGGCCAGCAGGGTTTTGCCCGTTCCCGGAGGGCCGAACAGCAGCACGCCCTTGGGCAGTTCGCCTCCGAGACGCTGGAATTTCTTGGGGTCCTTGAGGAAATCCACTATATCCTTAAGTTCTTCCTTGGTCTCCTCGCAGCCGGCTACGTCGGCGAAGGTGACCTTGTTCTTGGTGTTGTCCTGCAGGCGGGCGCGGCTGCGGCCGAAACTCATGGCCTGCTTGCCGCCGCCCTGCACGGGACGTATGAGAAGGAACCACCAGACGAAGAAGAACAGCGCTATCCAGCCCACGTTGAGCAGGGCTGTGGTTATCCAGCTCTTGTCCGGTTCGGCGGAAAACTTGACCCCGCCTTTCTCCATGTCCTCCACCAGCTTGGAGTCGGACACCGGGATGGTGTGGAAATTAACCGTCTGCGTGCCGTCCTTGTAAATGCCCTTGAGAAGGTCGGGCTTGACGGTAACTTCCGTGACGGCTCCCGCCGCCACCTTGGCCTTGAAATCGCTGTAGGGAATCTCCTTCTCCTGCACGCCGGCCTGCTGCATCTTCTGGTAGACCAGCAGCAGCAACAGGAACGAAAGGCCCCAGAGCGCTATCTGCTTAAGATTCTTTGACATAGTTCTATTCAGCTCACTTTTTGATTCTCGAGGGCTTCAGGACGCCGATATAAGGCAGATTCCTGTAAATCTCCTCGTAGTCCAGGCCGTAGCCCACGACAAATTCGTCCGGTATGTCGAAACAGCTGTACTTCACGTCCACCTTGGCCTTGCGGCGGGAAGGTTTTTCAAGCAGGGTGCAGACCTCTATGGAGCGGGGCTTGCGGGTCTTGAGGTTTGCCAGCAGGTAGGTCATGGTGAGGCCGGAGTCCACTATATCCTCGACGATGATGACGTCTTTCCCCTCTATGCTGTCGCGCAGGTCCAGCAGCAGGCGCACCACGCCGGTGGACTTGGTGCCGCCCTGATAGGTGGAGGGGCAGATGAAGTCTATTGAGGCGTCGATGGTGAGCTGCTTCATGAGGTCGGCGATGAAGAACAGGCAGCCGCGCAGCACGCCGACGAAAACGGGCGTGCGGCCCTTGTAGTCCTTGGAAATGCGTGCGGCGAGCTCGGCAATCTTGGTCTGGAGTTCCTGCTCGGAAATCAAAACCCTTTCTATCTCGGGATGTATGGAATGGCTCAAGGCACACCTCTGCGAGTAAAAGTGGATATGCGGAGCGTTGTCGCCCCGCTGGTTCTTTTATTATAGGAAATTACAGGGCGCCGCCAAACGGACGGGAATCAAAACCCGGAAAAACCCGGCGTCAGGAGCCGTAACTCTTCTCCGGAGGAGCTTCCAGCGCAAGCCGCCTGTCCCGGTACTTGCGAAGCTACGAAGGGGACGAGAAAACGCCAACCGGTTTAGCGGCGGCAGTTCCATAATAATCGAAGGGCGGTTTCCCGCGCGCAAGGCTATTTGTTATCATAACCATTATGGAGGGGCAGCCGCCAGCAGACTGGCACGGCCCCGTGGAGAGATATCGATGAAAAAAGCTTTGATAACCGGCGTGACCGGACAGGACGGGGCGTACCTTGCGGAACTTCTCCTTTCAAAAGGATACGAAGTCCACGGCATAAAAAGGCGCGTTTCCCTCTTCAACACGGACCGGATCGACCACCTGATTCAGGAGCACCAGACCAAGGACCGCCGTTTCATACTCCACTACGGCGACATGACGGACTCCACCGCGCTGGTGCGCATAATAGAACAGGTGCAGCCGGATGAAATATACAACCTCGCGGCGCAGAGCCACGTGGCGGTCAGCTTCGAGGAACCGGAGTATACCGCCAACGCCGACGGACTGGGCACGCTGCGCCTGCTGGAGGCCATAAGGCTGCTCGGCCTTCAGAAAAAGACCAGATTCTACCAGGCTTCCACCTCAGAACTTTTCGGCGAGGTGGCTGAAATACCGCAAAAGGAAACCACCCCCTTCCACCCGCGCTCCCCTTACGGCGTGGCCAAGCTTTACGCCTACTGGATAACCGTAAACTACCGCGAGGCCTATGGCATGTTCGCCTCCAACGGCATACTGTTCAACCATGAATCCCCCCTGCGCGGCGAGACCTTCGTCACGCGCAAGATAACGCGCGCCCTGGCACGCATCAGCCTCGGCCTGCAGGACTGCCTGTTCCTTGGCAACATGGATGCCCGCCGTGACTGGGGCCACGCCCGCGACTATGTGGAAGCCATGTGGCGCATCCTTCAGCACAAGAAAGCCGATGATTTCGTCGTGGCCACAGGAGAGCAGCACTCCGCCCGCGATTTCGTGAAGGCCGCCGCCGCTCGGCTGGACATGAAGCTGGTCTGGAAAGGCAAGGGGCTTGAAGAACACGCGGTCAACAAGGCCACTGGCAAAACGGTAGTGGCGGTAGATCCGCGCTATTTCCGCCCCGCCGAAGTGGAAACACTGCTGGGCGACGCGTCCAAGGCCAAGAGACTGCTCGGCTGGAAGCCCAAGACCTCGTTTGAGAAGCTCGTCTGCGAAATGGTGGACGAAGACCTCGCCCTCGCGCGGAGGGACCAGACCCTTCACAAGGCCGGCTTCAAATCCTTCAAACGCCACGAATAGATTATCCGGAAAAAGAGAACGGGGCCGCTTTTCAGCGGCCCCGTTTTTTGTCCTTAAAACACACGATTGTTACTGCTGTTTGTGCTCTATGCTGTTGCGCTCATCCTCCAGGCGGGTGAGCAGGTTGGCCGTATGGCCCAGCTGCGCCTTGAGGTAGTCCACGAAGTTCTGGCGCTCCATGCTTATCTGTTTACTTGCCACGAGGAATTGCCCGAAGCGGG
>CAYPTM010000260.1:0-4258 GCA_964413345.1 uncultured Elusimicrobiales bacterium | reverse complement strand
AGGCGGGCTCGACCTGTTCGAAGAGAGTTACCTCCTCCCGTTCCATATCTGCCATACGCTCCGGTATGAGGGCTGACGTCTATATCATCACCAAGGTAAAGCCGAATGCCGTTTTCCTGCCCAAGAAAGCCGTCACCTACAAGGACGGTGAAAGTTTTTTAAAGGTCCGCAAGGGAACCTCGCTGGATACTAAAAAAGTGGAGACCGGCTCCACCAACGACAAGTTCATCGAGATTATCTCCGGGGCCGCCGCCGGCGATTCCGTCCTCATTTCCACCGCGCTCGTTAACGAGGAAGCCAACACCATGAAGATAGGCGCGGGTGATTAAGATGGAACACCTTATAGACATACGCGGCGTCTCGAAAACCTACATGGTCGGTTCGTCCGAAGTGCAGGCGCTGCGCGATGTCTCGATACAGATAAAGCCCGGGGAATTCGTGGCCCTGACCGGCTCTTCCGGCTCGGGCAAGTCGACGCTGCTCCACATAATGGGTTTTCTGGACAGGCCGGACTCCGGTGAATATATATTCGCCGGCTCCGCCGTGCACGGCCTCAGCGACTCCCGCCTCGCGGCCATACGGGCGGGCATGGTGGGGTTCGTCTTTCAGGCTTTCCACCTGCTTTCCCGCACCACCGCGCGGGACAACGTCATGCTGCCCATGGTTTACGCGGGCGACGGGACAAGTTCCGCCCGGGCGGATGAATGCCTCGCTCAGGTGGGGCTTTCCGACCGCGCGGCCCATAAGTCCAACGAACTGTCCGGCGGACAGCGCCAGCGCGTGGCCATAGCCCGTTCCCTGGCGAACAATCCCCTTGTCCTTTTCGCGGATGAACCGACCGGAAACCTAGACGCCAAGTCGCGCGGCGAGGTTATGTCCCTGTTCCGGGATTTGAGCGCGCGCGGCCTCACAATCGTCATGGTGACGCACGACCCTGAAGTGGCCGCCGAGGCGCACCGCATTGTCCACGTAAAGGACGGGGTGATAGTTTCGGACCAGGCCACCAAACCCGCCGGAACCGGAAACATAACCCAGCGCCGGCTGGGTCTCCCCAAGGCCCGTGTCGGCTTCTCTTTCTCTGAACTGCGCGAGCAGATGCGCGTGGCTTTCGTCTCCATACTGAACCACAAGATGCGCAGCGCCCTGACCATGCTCGGCATGTTCATCGGCGTGGGCGCGGTCATAGCGCTTATGACAATAAGCGACGGGTTCATGCGCAGCCTTATTTCCTCTACGGGCGGGGCCGACGCGTCCAACCTGTGGGTGGTCCCCGCCGAGAAGACCAGCACCCGCTTCAGCATGGACGACATACGCACTATAAAGGACTCCTGCCCTTATATCGAATCAGCCAAGCCCGGCATAGGCAATTCCCTTAAAGTAACCGCCGGAAAGAAAAACGCGGATGCCTACATTTCCGGCGGCGACGGCATTCGCCCCGGCGAAAAACCCAAGCCCGGCGCCCCCAAGGTGCTGGCGGGCCGCATGTTCTCCTCGGTGGAGGACGAGGGCCTTGCCCGCGTTGCGGTGCTGAGCGAGGCTACCGCCAAAAAACTTTTCGAGAAGGGCGACGCCGTCAACCAGGAAATACGCATAAACGGCGTTTCTTTCCAGGTGGTGGGCGTGCTGGAGGAAAGCCAGATGGAGAAGGCTTTTGGCGGCAGGCTGGTGGTCACGCTGCCGTTCCATACGGCGCTCAAGCGTGTTTTCGGGCAGAACACATTTGCCTATATAGAATTGAAGGCCGCGGGGCCGGAGGTCGTCAACGATGCCCGCACGCAGGTGATTCTCGCCCTGCGCCGGGCTCATCCTCTCCAGAGGGAGGACAAGGGCGACGTGTTCGAGGTCCGCACCTTTGGCTCGATGATGCGGAATTTTGAGGCCATGTTCGGCAAATTTTCGATAGTCATATACTGCATAGCCGGAGTTTCGCTGCTGGTGGGCGGCATAGGCATCATGAATATCATGCTTGTGAGCGTGACGGAGCGCACGCGCGAAATAGGCCTCCGCAAGGCCCTGGGCGCCCGCAGTTCCGACATCCTGACGCAGTTCCTCATCGAATCCGTGGTCCTTTGCGTCTGCGGAGGGGCACTCGGCGTGGCTTTCGGCATGACCGTGGCGTGGATACTGTTCTTCTTCATCAAGATACAGCCCGTGCTCAAGATGACGACCATACTATTCGCGTTCCTGTTCTCCAGCCTTATAGGCGTTACATTCGGCATGTGGCCCGCGGCCCGCGCCGCCCGGCTGGACCCGGTAGAGGCTTTAAGGTACGAGTAGTAGTTCCCCTCCGCGCGTCCCCGCCGCCTGTGAAGGCGGCGGGGATGTGTCTTTAAAGTATTGAAGCTATCGCGTCGGCCGTTTCCGCGCTTTCCCAATATGCACCATGGCTGGCCAGCATCCAGAAACCCGTGGAAACCTCCAGGTCGCGCATCTGGCCTTCGGCAAGCGAGGGAAAATGGCTGCGGCAGTAGCGGGCCACTCCGTCCTCCGGGTCTATGAGGTTGAGCCACCGGTTTACATTGGGTGGCATCCGGACGTCGGAAACCGGATGGCGCATCATTGCCGCGAACAGCGGTATGGGGCTGCCCATGGTCACCAGCGCGCGTACCGGGATGTCCCCCCTCATCCGGAATCCCTCCCTGAACCCGAACAGATAATCCCACGCTATGACCGAACCGAGACTGTGCCCTATAACCGTCACGCAGTCCGGTTCGTCCGACAGGGCCCGCGCGAATAATTCGTTTATGCGCTCGATTATCGGGCCGCCGCGCTCTTTGTCGCGCGAGTACATTCCAAGCTGCGCCACAAGCGGGTCCACCCGCTTTTCCACACCTTTCCAGAACCCTTTCCTTTCGGGAGGGTACTGGGCCTGCAGATACTGCGATATTTCCGGCCCCGTGCAGTCGGCCCAGAGCATTTCGAACTGGCTTATTCCACCCAGGCGTTCCGCTATGGTGGCGTCCGTCCTGCCCGCTTCCTTCAGCCGGTGTTTATAGCGCGCGAGTATTTCCCGGTAAAGCCGGTTGCTGTATCCCGTAGTCTTGTCCGATATGCCGTGTATGAAAA
The DNA here is from genome assembly GCA_964413345.1 of uncultured Elusimicrobiales bacterium. GTDB lineage: Bacteria > Elusimicrobiota > Elusimicrobia > Elusimicrobiales > Elusimicrobiaceae > CAYPTM01. Next base: position 1,192 of record CAYPTM010000260.1, on the reverse strand, counting down.
TAAGTTTTTCCCGCATGTTTCCCTCCCGGAAATTCCTCCCCGCGTGAAACGCGGGGAGGTGCCGTTATTTCAGGCCGCTTTTGCCAGCCAGTCCTTGCCGAACAGTCTGTTGAGGGCCGTCACAATGGCGTCGATTGCCCAGCCTATCAGCATCCCTTCCACCGCTTCCGGCAGGAAGGGCACGTCTATCAGGCGGTTCAGTATGGTCACGGCCAGCTTTTTCTTGTCTGAGCCGATGATTTCCTCGTCGGCTTCCGCGGCTTCCACCGCCTTGATTATCTCCGGCAGCAGTTCCGCCGCGTCCTTGAGCCCGTGAACGGAAACTATGGAGTCCTTGAGGCTTTTGACCTTCTCTATGAGTTCTTCGGCTTTCTTGTCGTAATCCATTTGGTTCTCCTATACGGTGCAGATGTGTCGGTCGCACTGGGTCGGGAAATCTCCAATGAGCGGGCTGTGCCCGCGTGAATGCCTGGCCGGGGCCGCGCAGCCGCATAAAATAACGCCGAGAACGGCCAGTATCGCCAGTTTCATTCTTCCCTCATATTTCGAAGTGCGGGCAGTCCTTCAGTGTCTTGAAGTTCCCGCCCCATTTGAGGCCCAGCGCGGTTCCTATACCGCCCAGTTCCAGGTAAGCCGCTTCGTCCCATACCGGCTTTCCTCCGGCCAGTATCGCCACGTCGAATGCCTGCGCCGGCCAGAGGTTGTGCTTTGACAGTTTTTTCTCGCCGTCGCAATTTGTCAGTATCGGACCGGGCCTGCCGCGTCCGCTGGCGTAAAGCGCCTGCTGTTCCGCCGGGGACCTGTAGGTGCAGGTCAACATCAGCTGGCGGTCCGGAAAGCGTGTTTCGTATTCTTCCTTCAGCAGCATGTACGCCTGCGCCAGATGGGGTTCAAGGTCTTCTGTTCTTCGGCTTGCCATCTCCGGCCTCCATTACCTGCGGACCTCCGGGTTCTTCATGTCGGAACGGATGTCCTGCAGTGTTTCCTTTATGAAATTGATGTTCTGCTCAAGCAGTGCAAGGCGTTTGTCGGCTTCCGTGTCCGAGTTGCGCAACAGCATTACCTCGTGCCGTACTTCCTCCACCTGGCGCGGCGCGCTCATCATCGCGGTCAGCGTGTTGGATATTCCCAAAAGCACGGCGCCGAATGATATCAGCATGGCGAAGACGGCCTTCGCCCTGTTGAGGTCCAC
>CAYPTM010000259.1:0-4276 GCA_964413345.1 uncultured Elusimicrobiales bacterium | reverse complement strand
CATGCTTTCCGCGCGCGATATCATGGTCCATTCGGACAAACTGGCGCACATGTTCCCGGCGCACCAGCACCTTCATACCAATTTTCCCGGCAAACTCCTGTACTACAAGCTGCTGTCGATTGCTGGAGGCGGCGCTTTTTTTGCCGTCATAGCCAACCTGCTTCTGTCCTGCGCGGGGGCGGTTCTGGTTTTTTGGTCGGGGAAGCTCCTGTTTGACAGTCCGCGCGCCGCCCTGTTCGCCGCGCTTTTTTATCTCTTCGCGCCGCAGCGGGCGTACTTCTTCCCGCTGCTGAACCTGATTACGCCGCTTTTCCTTCTGGCGGTTCTCCTTGCCGCCATCATGGCGGCAAGAAGCAGAGGTCATCTCTGGGCCGTCCTTTATGGCGTTCTGGTTGTCTGCACGGCTCTTTTCGACCCGGTGCCGCTTGTCTCCCTGTTTTTCGCCACGGCGGCGGTCTGGGGCTGCGCTATATATTACCGCAGGGCCTCGTTTGGAGACATGATGCGTTTTGCAGCCGTGGGCGCAGCTTCCATAGCCGTCTGCCTTCTTCTCCTGTGGGTCTTCTTCGATTACAGCTATCTGCGGAACCTTTCCTCGGCTTCTTCCGGCAACCGCCACTATTTCCCTTTCCCGAAGGATAAATACTGGTCTTTCTTCTTCATAAATCTTAAAACCTATCTGGTCGACCTGGGATTCCCTCTGGTAATAGCTCTCGGGTGGGGAGCAGTCCGTCTGGCACGGAAGGTGCTTTCTTTTTCGCAGGCGGCGTTTTTCGCGGCGTCCCTGCTCTCTCTGCTGGTTCTGGACGGGATTGCTTTTGCCGGGGCGGAGGGTACGCGCGTCTGGCTTTTCATGCTGGTCCCTTTCTGCCTCTGCGCCGGGGCTTTCCTTGAGGATTGCGATGACAGGACCGCCGCGCTTTTCGCGGCCCTTCTGGTTCTTCAGGCCATTCCAACCATAGCGCATATAGGGTTCATTCTGATATGAAGGTCCTTCTTTCCCGCTTCGCGCTGTTTTGCTCGGAGAGGAAAGCGCTGCTGGCCATATTCCTGGCTGCGCTGGCCCTGCGGCTGTGGGGGCTGGGCTTCGGGCTGCCTCAGCCCCATGCAAGGCCTGACGAAGCCACGGTTTCCTTCCTTGCCCTCGGTGTCGTCTTCAAGGGGTTCAGCCCGCTAAGCCTTATTTATCCTTACTGCTTTATCTATCCCCTTTCCGCGTGCTACGCGGTTTATGTGGGTTTGGGGCGGCTGTTCGGGCATTTCCCCGCCGCCTCTTCCGCTCTCGCCGAATTTATTCTTGACCCTTCCGCCTTTTATCTGATGAGCAGGGGCTTCGCGGCGCTGCTTGGCGCGCTGACCGTAATTCCCGTCTGTCTTGCGGCGGAGCGCCTGTGGGGACGGCTGGCCGGCCTGCTGGCGGCGGGGTTCGCCGCTGTCTTTTTCCTGCATGTGCGCGATTCCCACTTCGGCGTGCTGGACGTGGCGATGACACTGTTCATCGCCTCCTCCGCATGTTCCCTGCTGATGGCCGCGGAGGAAAAACGGGTTTCCCTTTTCGCGTGGGGAGGGATTTTCGCCGGTCTGGCCGCCGGGACAAAGTACGGTGGAGCGCCGCTCGCTTTAACCGCGCTTCTGGCGGCTTTTCTTCCTCAGGGGGGAATCTTCCCTTCGTTCCGCTCCGGTGTCCGCAGTTTCGCGTGGTTTTGCGCATGGGGCGCGGCGGCCTTTCTTCTTTTCAATCCGTATGTAATTCTTGCGCCGGGCAAGTTTTTGGAGGCTTACCGTTATCTGACAGGCCTTCATGTGTCGGGCCAGTCCGGCACTTTGTGGCATCAGTTCTCTTTTTCTCTGGCCTACGGCTGCGGCTGGCCCATGCTTGTCCTGTCGCTGGCCGGCTGCGCCTTTACGCTTTGGCGCAGGCCCCGGCAGGGACTGGTGTTTTTCTCCTTCGCATTGGCTTACGCGCTGGTGCTTACGCGAATTTCGTCCCACTTCGTGCGCTATGCCGTCCCCCTGGTTCCGTTTGTATGCGTCGGCGCGGCCGTTGCCTGCTATGAGGTCGGAGTCCTCTTCCGCCGCCCGGCGGCGGCCGTGGTATTGGCCCTGCTGTGCGCCGCGCAGCCGCTTGCCGCTTCCGTCCGGTTCGATATGCTGGCCTCGATGACGGACACCCGCGTTATGGCGGCTGACTGGCTCTCAGTCAACGTGCCGGCGGGAGCAAGCGTTGGCGCGCTCGCCAATCCCTTTTCGGCCGTCTATTTTCCGGTTGACGCCAAAAGGCTGGCATACGAAGCCGTTTTGGCCCGTAAAGAGGGCAATCATCTGAAGGCGGAGTGTTTTGACGCAATACTCTCCGATTCCCATGCCGCCGGTTACGCCAAGCTTCGCTACAGCGCGGAGAAAACGGCCTTTACCGATTTGGAAGGAAATGTGGCGCGGCCTGAGTGGATTGTCCAGTCCGTCGAGCCTTTCGGCGAAAAATTTTCAAGGAATCCCGCGGCGGATTTGTCCGGCTACAAGCTCCTGGTTTCTTTCGACCCTGCCGTGGATTCAACGGCTGTTTTTGACGTGCATGATTCTTTCTTCATCCCTTACTCCGGTTTCGGCGGGTGGAAGAGGCCGGGGCCTAAGGTTAACATCTACAGGCTGGAAGATGATGCGCGGCGCTGACGGTATGCCAAAGGCCGGACCGGCGGGCGCGGGCCTTGGCCCGGCCGCGGCGCTGCTTGCCGGGGCGGTATGTCTGGTTTACGCCAATTCGCTGGGCGGTTCCTTCCATCTGGACGATTTCCCCTTTCTGCTGGACAATCCGGCCGTGTGCAATTTCGACATAGGCGCGGCAATGGCTTCTTTCCCCAGCCGGGCACTTGCCATGGGCTGGCTTACTCTTGACGCGTGGGCCGGGAAGTTTTCCCCTCAGGTATTTCATCTTTCCGCGCTGCTTCTTCATTTTCTTAATTCCCTGCTGGTGTTTGCTATTGTCCGAAAACTGTTATTTATCTTCCGCCCCCAGGCAGGGGAGCGGCTGATACAGGCATCGGCCCTGGCCGGCGCTCTTTTGTTCGCCGTGCATCCCCTGCAGACGCAGGCGGTGAACTATATTTTCCAGCGCGGGGTGCTTCTCTGTTCTTTCTTTTACATGGGCGCGCTGCTTGCTCATATGGAATACCGGGAAACCTCCTCCCGCGTTTACCTGGCGGTTTCCCTGTTGTGCGGGCTTATGGCCCTTTTTTCGAAAGAAATAGCCTACAGTCTGCCGGGGGCCGTTTTCCTGCTGGATATGCTGGCTTTCCGCAGGGGGCTGCGCGGTTCCGCGCGGTCGTTTTTGTTCTTCGCCCTCTTATGCGTCGTTCCGGCGGTAATATTGACCCGTTCTGAAACCTATAAGGACATAGACAAGCTCTCGACACAGGGTTCCTCTCCCGTCTGGCTTTACCTGATTTCCCAGCCGCGCTCAATTCTCATATATCTGCGCCTGCTTGTCTTGCCAGCCGACTTGCGGCTGTTCTACGATCTGCCGGCGCTTTCCGGCATGGGCCAGGCATGGCCTTATTTCCTCGGGCTTGGGACTCTCGCGGGGGCGTATGGGTTCTTCCTGCGCCGCAGCGGTTACGCTTTGCTGTTTGGCGGGCTTTTCTTTGTTTTCCTTTCCGTCGAGTCTTCCATAGTGCCCTTGCAGGACGTGATATTCGAGCACAGGATGTACCTGCCCATGCTGGCCGCCGCAGCCGGCGCGGCCTTCGGCTTTTCTTTTATTGGAAAACGAGGGGTGCTTCTGGCCTGCGCCTTCGCGCTGGCTGCCGTATTGGGTGCGGCGTCGTTTTCCCGCAACGGGGTCTGGCTCAGCGAGATAACGCTTCTGGAAGACAACCTCCAAAAGGCCCCGTCATCGGCTCCGGCGGCGGCAAACCTCGGGAGCGCGTATCTTGCCGCCGGCCGCGCGGAAGAGGCCCGGGCCATGTTCGAGAAGGCCGTGGCTATCAATCCCCGTTCCGGTCCGGCACTCAACAATCTTGGCTATATTCTATACGCTTCGGGCGACAGGGCCGGTGCCGTAAAACTTTTCGCGCGCGCGCTTGAGGACAACGGTTACGCGGACGAGGCGGCCGTAAATCTGGGCAACTGCGCGCTTGAGGCCGGAGATTTCGCCGGCGCGGAAAAATACTTCATTCTGGCCGGAAAGATTTCGCCCAAAAACATGCGCGCCCGCATGAACCTGGGGCTGGCGAGGACGCTCGCCGGCGCTTACGCCGGGGCCCGGGACGCCTATCTGTCC
>CAYPTM010000258.1:0-4299 GCA_964413345.1 uncultured Elusimicrobiales bacterium | reverse complement strand
TGGCGACGGAGATCGCGACGCAGAAGTGGAGCCGCGAGATCCTTTCCCTGGAGAGTTACGAGGCCAATATTCTCACCAAAGCCGGCGAGGAGCGCAGCATCCTGTGGCACAATACCATCCTCAGGGGCGAACTGGGCGAATTCACCGGCGTGCTGTCGGCCGGCGAGGATTTTACGGAGCGCAAACGGATGGAGGACAAACTCCTCAAGCTTTCGCGGGCGCTGGAACAAAGCCCTTCCCTGGTGATGATCACGGACGTCAAGGGGAATATCGAGTACGTAAATCCCAAGTTCAGCGAGGTCACCGGTTACACGCTGGAGGAACTCCGCGGGAATACCCCCAGGGTCTTAAAGTCCGGAGATAAGACTCCGGAAGACTATCGCAAGCTGTGGGAAACCATTTCCGGCGGAGGCATCTGGCGGGGGGAATTCCACAACCGGCGCAAGGACGGCGCCCTGTACTGGGAGCGGGCCGCCATCGCCCCCGTGCGCGCGCCTTCCGGGGAGATCATCGCTTATTTCGGCACCAAGGAGGATATTACCGCCCAGAAAGTGCTGGAGGCGGAACTGGCCCAGGCGCAGAAAATGCAGTCCGTAGGACAGCTGGCCGGCGGCGTGGCGCACGATTTCAACAACCTGCTCGGCGCCATCAGCGGTTACGCGGGCTTTCTCCTGCGGGGGATGCCGGCGGACGACCCCAGGCGCGAGGACGCGGAAGGGATACTCGCCGTGGTGGAGCGCGCCTCGGCCCTCACCAAACAGCTGCTGATCTTCAGCCGCAAGCAGATAGTGAATCCGGCCGTGATCGACATTAACGAGGTCGCCGCCGGCTCGGTCAAGATGCTCCGCCGGTTGATAACCGAGGACATCAAGCTGGAGGCCCGGCTCGATCCGCGGCCCTGCGTCGTGCTGGCGGACGCCGGGCAGATAGGGCAGGTGCTGATGAACCTGGCAGTGAACGCCCGCGACGCCATGCAGCACGGCGGAACGCTCACCATTTCCACCGGGACGGCGTCGATGCCGGACGAGTTCTTCGCCGATGCCCCGGACCTTAAGCGGGGGCCGTTGGTATTCATGAAAATAGCCGATACGGGTTGCGGCATGACCGAAGAAGTAAAAGCCCGCGCTTTCGAGCCCTTCTTTACCACAAAGGAAAAAGGGAAGGGCACCGGGCTCGGGCTGGCGACGGTCTACGGGATAGTCAAGCAGGCCGGCGGCGAGGTCAGGATAGAAAGCTCCCCGGGAGCCGGCACGACTTTCCTGATCTATTTCCCCGAGGCGGCCGCGGCGCCTGAAAGCGCAACCCCGAAGGGAACGGGGAGAACTCTCTCCGGGAGCGAATGCGTCCTGCTCGTGGAGGACGACGACATGCTGCGCAAAGTGAACGAGCGGATACTCGTTTCCGGCGGGTATACGGTGCTTACGGCCTCCAATGGCCAGGAGGCGATGAACGCGCTGGAGAGGCGCGGCAAGGCCGTGGACCTGGTCATCACGGACGTGGTGCTGCCGGGGATCAACGGGCGCCAATTGGCCCGGGAGATGCAGGCGAAGGGTTTGAGCGCCCGCACCCTTTATGTTTCCGGTTATACGGACGACACCATCCTGCAGCACGGGATCCTGGAGACCGGCATCGCCTTTCTCAACAAGCCGTTCAGCGCCGAAGCCCTGCTGATGAAAGTGAGGGAGGTGCTTGAGGGCAGGGGGGACGCGGCCCGGGCTTGATCAACCTGCGGAAGTAGCATCATCCCGCGAGTTGTGCTATACTATCTCTGCGGGGTAGAGCAGCCTGGTAGCTCGCAAGGCGGAGGACTGGGCGAATCAGGAGTGATCACAAGGCATCAGCACGACGAGAGTCGTGCTTTTTTATTCTCCTGAGGAATCAGGAGAAGTCGTAAGACATGCCTAGAAGTGATCACAAATCCGATCACCATTCTCAACCGATCACTTTCCAATGAATCCGGGTCGCATAACTGTCGAATGAGCGCTATGCTGCCTCAGCCAATATCACTTTTGACTTTACGAATAACTTTATGTAAACTTTATGCATGTATAAGCCTGAATTTAAAGTTCCTGCCAGGGTTTACCGCCTCCTGGAAAGCATAACGGAGGTCAAAGAGCAGATCCGTGCTTCTGCCGTAAAGGTTCCCTGGGGGCCTTCCCTTGTAAAAGACGCCATGGCCCGCGCCGCGTGGGGGTCTACCGCTATAGAGGGCTGTACGCTGTCCCTTGAGGCCGTAAAGGGGCTGATGGAGGGGAAAAAGGCGCTTGGGTATCCCAATAAAGACGTGCGCATGGCCCAAAACTACCTTGCCGCGCTTGAGTGGCTGCAAAAACGGGAAAAGGCTGCGCATATTACCGAGAAAGACATTTTATTCCTGCACAAGCTTATGGGCGAGGGAGCCTGCGATGATGGCCCCGTAGGTGCTTATCGGCGGTTGGATGTCCGGGCGGGACTGCATGTCGGAGCTCCGTGGAAGCAAGTTCCAGGCCTTATGCGTGATTTGCTGCATTGGCTGGATACCGAAGCCAAAGATCTACCAGCAGTATTCTCGTCAGCCATGCTTCATCTGCGCTTTGTGGAAATCCATCCTTTCCGTGACGGCAACGGCCGCGTGGCCCGTGCGTTGTCCACTTGGCAACTCTATAGGGCTGGCTTTGACACTCTCCATGTCTTCGCCTTGGACGAGATATTGCTTGAGAACCGTGCCTTGTATATAAAAGCCCTTCAGCGCGTGCAGGTGGAGGGGGATGATCCTGGCTCCTGGCTGGAGTTCATGTCCGAAGCCGTGCTTGAGACGCTTGAGCGGGTACAGGGGCGTATGGCCGCTCTCGGTTTGAAAGATAAAGGTCTGTCGGTATCCCTGACCTTGCGCCAGGAAAAACTTTTGCGCACCCTGCGCGAGCGCGGCCCGCTGGGTATCAGGGAAATAGCCCGCGCCCTGCGCGTTACTGCCCCCGGCGCGCACTACGCGCTAAAACCTCTGTTGAAAGCAGGAGTGGTCTCCACGGAAGGTGCGCACAAGAGTACGAAGTATTTGCTTAAGTAATCTGATTCGGAGTCACCTTGGAGAGCCAGAAAAAACCGATAGCCGCAGAGTTGTTTTGAATATTGCGGAAGGTTTTCTTTACTATCTCTTAAGCGCCCGGCTGGAGGCACTCGTCTTACAAGTCCAATCCTGTCCCGTCTGCTGGAATTGACGCATATCTGAAAGCCCAATTCTGTTGACACTTTTCAAGTCTTTGCCGGTTCTGCTTCTCTTGAGAACTTTCTCCCCGAAAAACCAGCCCGCATTCGATGCCGCAGAAGATATTCGTAAAAATCCCGGTATAGTTGCAAATCGGGAATATCCTGAAAGTGTCAACAGAATTGTCAATTCAAATGTTTCAATCTAAACTAGACAGTACATGAATACGGGGAAAAGGTTTCTGGTGATTCGCTAGCTTATGCTTTTAAAAGGCGACAAGCTATTGATTGAGGCGGCGATACAACGCTTTGCAGAATCTGCCCCGACTAATCACAAGAGATCAGAAGGAATCAGCTTCGGCCTTTTCCGGCCAAACCGATCACAAATCCGATCACCACTTTTTAGCCGATCACTATTCCTGATTGGGTGGGGGAAATCGGGACCGCTGTAAAGCGCTATTTTCTCGTCGGAGAGCGTTGCTATTGCCTCCGCCCCTGTGCTATAATACATGTGCGGGGTAGAGCAGCCTGGTAGCTCGCAAGGCCCATAACCTTGAGGTCGCAGGTTCAAATCCTGCCCCCGCAACCATAAGCCCTCGAATAATTTTCGAGGGCTTATGCTTTTATTCGCGGGCAGGATTTGAAAAATCCGTCACGGATAAGCCGCATAGCGGCTTTCCGCGACCCCGCCTCGGCGTTTTCGCTGGCGCGGGAAAACGCCTGCGGCCTTGCGGCCCGGGCGCGGGACATCATTATGTCCCGCTCTAAAGCCGGGCCTCACCCCCGCAACCATAAACCCCTGAACGCAAGTTCGGGGGTTTATGCTTTTGAGGCCCCATTTTTTGTAAGATATACCGGCAATATCTTTCAGGAGGTTCACACTAATGAAGAAAATATTTTTAGCCGCCGCCGCCTGCCTCGTGGCCGGTTCCGCCTTCGCCGCGGACATGACCGAGGACCAGAAGACCCTCTACTTCCTCGGCAAGGCCGTCAGCTCCAAGATCAAGCAGTTCGAGTTCACCCCGGAGGAGGCCAAGTACATACAGCTCGGCTTCTCCGAGTCCCTGGCCGGCAAGACGTCCCAGGTGGACGACAGCTACGGCATGAAGCTCAACG
>CAYPTM010000257.1:0-4308 GCA_964413345.1 uncultured Elusimicrobiales bacterium | reverse complement strand
GATAACCTCCCTACTGGACAAGGAAGGCGTGGCGCACGACATCAACTCCTACGGCAAGGCCCCCGTCGGCATCCGCGTCTGGTGCGGCGCCACGGTTGAGGCTTCCGACATCGAAATCCTGACCAAATGGCTGGACTGGGCGTACTGCGAAGTCGCCAAAACCTACAACAAGGAGGCTGTAAAATAATGTTCAAGGTACTCATAGCCGACAAGGCTGATCCGCTTTGCGAGAAGGTCCTTAAGGAAAAGGGCCTCGAACCCGTGGTAAAGACCGGCATGAAGCCGGAAGAGCTGAAGGCCTGCATAGCCGAGTTTGACGCCATAATCGTCCGCTCGGCCACCACCCTCACGCCCGACCTCATCAACGCCGCGTCCAAGCTGAAAGCCGTGGCCCGCGCCGGCAGCGGCGTGGACAACATCGACGTCCCCACCGCCACCGCCCGCAAGGTGCTGGTGATGAACACGCCTTTCGGCAACACCGTCTCCACCGGCGAGCACGCCGTTGCCATGATGATGTCGATGGCGCGCATGATTCCCCAGGCAAACGCCTCCACCCACGCCGGCAAGTGGGAGAAGAAGAAATTCGAGGGCGTCGAGCTGACCGGCAAGACGCTTGGCGTCGTCGGCTGCGGCAAGATAGGCGCTGTCGTCGCGGACAGGGGCATCGGCCTCAAGATGAAAGTGCTTGCTTTCGACCCCATGCTCTCGCCCGAACGCGCGAAGCAGATAGGCGTGGAACTGGTCACGCTTGACGAGCTGTACAAGCGCGCCGATTTCATCACCTACCACGTCGCCCTCACGGATTCGACGAAAGGGATGATAAACAAGGACACCATCGCCAAGATGAAGAAGGGCGTCCGCATCATCAACTGCGCCCGCGGCGCGCTGATGGTGGAGGCCGATCTCAAGGCCGCCCTCCAGAACGGGCAGGTCGCCGCGCTGGCGTGCGACGTCTACTCCAAGGAGCCGGCCACCGAGCATATCTTCTTCGGCATGGAAAACGTGATTGCGACCCCGCATATCGCCGCTTCCACCAAGGACGCGCAGGTCATAGTGGCGCGCCAGGCCGCCGAGCAGATAGCCGATTATCTTCTCAACGGCGTGAAGACCAACGCGGTAAACGGCGACAAGATATAAGGATGATTCAGGACTGCCCGGGCTTCCGCAAGGAAGCCCGGGTTCGTTAATATTAAAAGCACAGAGGTTCTACATGGCAAAACTTCCCCTTTTCAACCCCATATACGGCATCCGCCCCGCGGACGGCCGCGCGCAGGAAGTCATAGCGCCCCCTTACGACGTGCTCGACTCCAAGGAAGCCGCCGAACTGGCCAAGGGCAAGCCCCTCAGCTTCCTCCATGTTTCCAAGGCGGAAATTGACCTTCCGGCCGGCACGGACGTCTACTCCGAGGCCGTCTACAAAAAGGCCGCCGAGAATTTCGAGAAGATGCTCCGGGACGGCATTCTTGTCCGCGAGAAAAAGCCCTGCTTCTACGTCTACCGCCTTAAAATGGGCGATCACGTGCAGACCGGCCTTGTCGTGGGCGCTTGCGTGGACGATTATGACGCGAACCGCATCCGCAAGCACGAGTTCACCCGCCCGGTGAAGGAAAACGACCGTGTCAACCAGATAAAGTTCGTCAAGGCGCAGACCGGCCCCGGCCTCATCGCCTACAAGCAGATACCCGAAGTGGACGCCATCATAAAGCGCGTTTCAGCGGGTAAGCCGCTGTTCTCGGCGGAAGGCATCGGCGGCATCATACATACGCTCTGGCTGATTGACGGCGACCAGGACATAAAGACCATCGTTAACGCTTTCGAGAGCCAGAAGGCCGTCTATATCGCCGACGGTCATCACCGCTCCGCAGCCGCCTCCCGCGTGAAGAAATTCATGGTCGAGCAGCGCGGTTCCGCCCACAAGGGCGACGAGCCGTACAACTACTATCTCGCCGCGGCGTTTCCCGTCAACGAAATGAAGATATGGGACTATAACCGCGTGGTCAAGGACCTTAATGGTCTCACGCCGGAACAGCTCATGTCCAAAATCAAAGAGAGCTTCGAGGTACGGGAAGTTAAAGGCGAGGCCAAGCCCGCCGCCCGCCGCGAGTTCGGCATGTACCTCGGCGGAAAGTGGTATCTGCTCAAGCCGACGGTCAAGACTCCCACGGCGCAGGAAGACCCGGTCAAGGCGCTGGACGTCAGCGTCCTTTCCGATCTCGTGCTGGATAGAATACTCGGCATAAAGGACCTGCGCAAGTCGGACCGCATAGACTTCGTGGGCGGCATACGCGGCCTCAAGGAGCTTGAGAAGCGCGTGAACTCCGGCGAGATGAAGGTGGCCTTCGCCCTGTTCCCGACCTCTCTCGACGAACTCATCTCAGTCGCGGATGACAATCAGGTGATGCCTCCGAAGTCCACCTGGTTCGAGCCGAAACTGGCGGACGGCCTCATCTCCAACCCGCTGATATAGAAGTCCGTATTTCAGTCTTTCAGCCTCCGCCGAAAGGCGGGGGCTGTTTGTTTTCGGACAGGGCAGTCCTGCCTGGCAAGTTGTAAAATATGGCAATGGGCATTATTTGCCGGAGGGATATGAAAAAAATGTCGGGAGTATTTTTTGTCGCCGCGGCTCTGCTGTTCTGCGGGGCGGCTTCAGCCAAAACGGTCGTAATTTACCATACCAGCGACGTCCACGGGCGCTACGCCAGTGTGAACGGAATGGGCGGTTATCCCGCACTGGCTGCTCAGGCCAAAAAGGAAAAGGCCCCGGTCATGTTTCTGGATTCGGGAGACTGGTTCATCGGAACGCGCGAAGGCGCGTGGACCAGGGGCGCGGCTTCCATAGCCATGATGAATGCGGTGGGCTATTCAGCCGCCGTACCGGGAAATCACGATTTCGACTATGGACAGGACAATTTGCGCGCGCTGCTTTCTTCCGCGACATTCATACCTCTCGCGGCCAATATAAAAAAGGACGGGAAACTGGTTTCCTATGTGAAGCCATACCACATTTTTGAAGCAGGGGGTGTGCGCATCGCCGTAATCGGCCTCGCCAACCATAAAACCGGGAAACTTACCCTGCCGGGATATGTGAAAGATATAGTTTTCGGGGACGAGGTCACGGCCCTTAAGGCTGTGCTGCCCCGCGTGCTTAAGGAAAAGCCCAACGCGGTAATCCTGCTTGTGCACGACGGTATTCTGACCGGGGAGCGGCTGGACGGAGCCTCGCTCAAGCCTTCCAAAAAGAATTACGCAAACGGGACACTCGCTCTGGCAAAGGCCGGCGGAGGAAAGGTTCAGGTCATACTTGGCGGACACCGGCATACCCTGCTGCTTAACGGGTTCCGAGACCCCAGGACCGCCACCCTGATAGGCGAAACCGGGCACGGCTTCGGCGCGGCCACGCGAATCGAGCTGTCTTTCGACGACACGACCGGAAGGTTCAACGGCGCGAAGAATACGGTGGTGGAACTGGATACAGCAAAAACCGGAGAGGACGAGACTGTTCTTGCCGCGTACCGCCCCATAAAGGCAAAAGCGGATGAGGCCATGTCGCTTCTCCTTGGACAGTCCGCGGATGTTCTATCCCATAAACCCGTAAAAGCCGGGGAGGGGGATTCGCCTCTTGGCAATCTGCTTTGCGATATCATCCGTTCATACGCCAAAACCCAGCTTGCCGTGCAGAACAGCAATGGCATGGATGCCGACATCAAGGCGGGGCCCGTCACCATCGGCAGCATCTATGATGTTATCCGCTATGAGAATTCCCTCGTGACGGAAGAGCTCTCCGGGGCGCAGCTTGAAGCCATGATGCTTGAAAGCCTTGCTGGGAAATCTCCAGCGTTACAGGTGTCCGGCATGGAGGTGGTTTCGGTGGGCGGGGCGGATGGCAAGGCTGGCTCCGTGTCCATTACGATAGAGGGCAAGCCGCTGAACAGTAGCGAATACTACAGCGTCGCCACCAACAACTATCTGGCTAACGGAACGGCCTACTCCGGCAGCCTCGCGGCGGGGCGCAATCCGCACGATACCATGATTCCAGTGCGCGACATGGTCATTGAAGGGATAAAATCGTATACAGGGCCCCTGACAGCTCCCCCTACGGGGCGTATACTTAAAGGCAAATAGCGAACAAGCCCTGTCTGATGTTTTTAGCAGCCACGGGAATGGCCCGTGGCGGCTTTTTAGTGGAACAGAAGGCGGGACTCTTTTCCTGTGCGGTTTATTTGCCTGATTTTACGCCTTTTTCTACGGAGGAAAGGAAATCTGCGATTGTCTTGATATATAGGTCCGTTTCCTCTATGTGCGGCATAT
>CAYPTM010000256.1:0-4321 GCA_964413345.1 uncultured Elusimicrobiales bacterium | reverse complement strand
TGTCTTTTGTGAAGTGTTCCCTGCAATAGGGGCAGAAGCAGAATTTAGTGTTGGCGTAGCGCATCCTGTCCAGATTGAGCGTGTCAAACGGCACTTTCGACATTGCCTCAAGGAAAATATTGCCCAGTATTTCGTGTGATTTCGGGTTGGAGGGGCACATGCCGTAGAAATAACCCCACGCCTTTATGTGTTCATAAGGCAGGCCGTCGGCGTCCATGGCTGTAAGGTCTGGGTGGGCGTCCAGTATGGTTCCGCGTGTTTTTTCGGTAATGTCTTTGGTGTGGTGTGTTCCAAAGCCGTATTCCGTCCAGGCCTGCGCCGTCATGCCGCGCTTGTGCGCTTCCTGTATCAGGAAAGGTATGATGTTCGGGTCCGAGGCAAGTTGCGGGTCCTGCGGAACGTATTTGCTGCCGGGATAGGAAACGTAACCCTTGTAGAACAGCGGAAGGCAGACAGTGTTAAAACCGGCGGACGAAAGCTTGTCTAGCATGGACACCAGCCATTCCCTGCCCTTGTAAAGGTCTCCTTTGTCCACCCATACGCCGCGCACTTCCGCCACGGGCAGGGCGCCGGTGTTTTTGTTAATGGCAAAGGACGGAGAGGAAAATAAAACGGAAGAAACAAGCAGTGCTAATGCGGCAAGTGTTTTCATCGCATGATCTCCAATAGATTGTTCTGCTTATATGTTATTGCAATACACGGCATCTGGCAAGAGCCTGCGGGCCCTGCCGCGCCTAGGACTTTTGCAAAAGCAGGGAGAGACCCTCGTGGAGCGCGACCGTGGGCGCGTAACCGAGGATTTTTTTTGCCCTGGAGATGTCCGGCAGGGAATGCACTATGTCGCCGATTCTGGGCGGATGGAATTCAATGCGCGGCTTCTTGCCTGTAAGCGCGGCGAGGGCCTCCACCACGTCCAGCAGGGAGGACGCCGTTCCGGTGCCGATATTGTACGCTTCTCCTTTCCCCGCTTCCGCGCATTTCATGGCAAGCACGTTGGCCCGGGCGATGTCCCCCGCGAACACAAAATCCCGTGTCTGTTTGCCGTCACCGAATATGTGGATGGTTTCGTCTCTCCGTATCTGGTCCGTGAAACGGCTTATGACGCCTGAATACACGCTTTTTGGGTCCTGCCTGGGGCCGTAGGCGTTAAAATAGCGCAGACAGACTGTTTCCAGCCCGTATAACGAGGCAAAGAGGGCGGCGGAGTTCTCTCCGTCTATTTTGGAGGCTGCGTATGGTGATTCTGGCGAAAGGGGCATGTCCTCTGTCTTGGGTGACGCGGGATTGTTGCCGTACACCGCGGCGGAGCTGGCCAGTATTACGCGGCGGACGTCCGCTTCCCTCGCCGCCTCAAGGACGTTGAAGGTGCCGCCCGAGTTTATCTCGTGCGTGAGACGGGGCTGCCTGACGCTTTCAAAAACGGAAACGAAGGCCGCCATATGGAAAATGCAGTCTATTCCCCGGCAGGCGCGGGCAAGCGCGTCCGTATCGCGTATGTCCCCGTCAACAAGTTCCGCGTCAAGGCCGGAAAGGTTGTCGCGCGAGCCGGACGAAAAATTGTCCAGCACGCGTATTTCGCGGCCGTCTTTTGCCAATTCGTGCGCGATATGCGAGCCCAGAAAGCCCGCCCCGCCGGTTATGAGACATTTCATTGCTAAATTATTCTAGTAAACAAGTTTTCCCTCCGCTATACTAACAGTGAGGTTATTGGACCATGAACACTAAATTCGTCCGCCTGTTTAGCAGCCTTGCCGTCTGCCTGGGGACCGGTTTCGCCGGTTCCTTCCTAACGCGTCCGGCTGTCGGAGGCTGGTATGCCGGGCTCAACAAGCCGTGGTTCAATCCGCCGGCGTGGCTGTTCGCCCCGGTTTGGACGCTGTTGTACGCGATGATGGCCGTTTCGTTCTTCCTGCTATGGAAAGACGGCTTTTCTGATGCCGGACGTAAAAAGGCGGCTGTTGCGTTCGGCGTGCAATTGTTTCTGAACGCCTTGTGGACCCCGGTCTTCTTCGGCCTTCATCTGCCGGGCGCGGCGTTAATGGTGATTCTGCTGCTCCTTGCCGCAATCGTAGTTACCGCCGTTCTTTTCCACAGGTATTCCAGAACCGCGGCGTTCCTGCTGTATCCATACGCGGCCTGGGTGGCTTTCGCTTCCGTGCTCAATTTTTCGTTGTGGCGCCTTAACTGACGCCGTGTCCGGCGGCGGGTTCTGACGGGAGAGCCGCGGGCGTCAGGAGGCGGAATTTTTCAGCGCTTCAAGTTCTTCCCAGCGGCTGTACAGATCGTCCACTTTCTTGCGGGCGGCTTCGTATTTGGCGTGCCTTTTCATCAGTTCCTGGGCGTCGGCGGCTATGGAGGGGTCTTCCATTTCCTCGCGGGCCTTTTCCGCCTGTTCCTCCGCGGTGCGGATGCTTTTTTCCATGAAGGCCAGTTCCTTCTGCTGCTCCCTTGAAAGCGCGGGCTTTTCCTCTCTGGCCTCGGGTTTCGGCGCGGACCCCGCGGCGGCCATTTTCTCCGCCGTTCTGTCCTCCCACTGGGAAAGGTCGGCGTAAAAGTTTGCCCCGCCTTCCCCGTCCAGCGCCAGTATCCTGCCGCATACGCGGTCCATCAGATACCTGTCATGCGTTACCAGCACCAGCGCCCCCGCGAATTCCTCCAGGCTTTCTTCCAGCACCTCAAGGGAGTTGAGGTCCAGGTCGTTTGTCGGTTCGTCCAGAAGCAGTATGTCGGCCTGCCGCAGCATAAGGTTGGCGATGAGGACGCGCGACTGTTCCCCGCCCGACAGCTCCCTCAGCGGCACTTCGAGCTGCTCTTTCCTGAAAAGAAATCTGTCCGCCCACGCTATCACATGGAGCGGCTTGCCTTTGTGAAATACGAAATCTCCCTTGCCGCACAGCGCGCGCCTGAGCGTCATGTCCAGGTCGAGCTGTTCCCTGTGCTGGTCGAAGGTGACTATCTTGAGATTGTCCGCGCGGAAAACGGAGCCGGAATCCGGCTCCAGCTCTCCGGCAAGCATTTTAAGCAGCGTGCTCTTGCCGCTTCCGTTGCCGCCCAGCAGCCCCAGCTTGTCGCCCGGGTAAAGCAGCAGGTCGAGATTCTCGAAAAGCTTTTTCCCGCCCATGCTCTTCCCTGCCTGTTTGCATTCGGCAAGTTTCACGGTCTGGCGGTTGCTTGCGGTGAAATCTATGTTCGCCGTCCTGTCCTGCGAGTTCCGGTATTCCAGCTCTCCCAGCTCCCGCATCAGTTCCCCGGCCCTGTCTATCCGGGCCTTCTGCTTTGTCGTGCGGGCTTTCGGCCCCCTGCGCAGCCATTCTATTTCCCTGCGCACTATGTTCCGGGCCGATTCCTCCTGCGCGGACTGCACGGTGAAAAGATTCTCCCTGCTTTCGAGGAACTTGGTGTAATTGCCGGCGCTGCTGAAATGGCCCAGCGGATAGCGTTTGTTCAGTTCTATGACGCGGTTACAGACCCTCTCAAGAAAGCGGCGGTCATGCGTCACGACAAGGAAGGAAAACTCGAGCGAGGACATGAAGCCTTCAAGCCACATCACGCCTTCCATGTCCAGATGGTTGGTCGGCTCGTCCAGAAGGAGAAGGTCCGGCCTGCGCAGCACCTGCGCCAGAATGGCCAGCCTTTTCCTCCATCCTCCGGAGAGCGCGGCCACCGCCTGCCCCGGAGAGGAAAACCCCGCCTGCGATATGCCGGCTTCCACCCTCATGTCTATTTCGTACTGCTCAAGTCCCGTGTCCTTCAGGGAGTCCGTCAGCGCCTGCTTGACGGTCAGGCCCGGGGGCGCGTCATCGAAGGTGTTTTGCTGGGCCAGGTAGCCGACTTTCAGTCCCCTTCTGGGTGAGATTTCACCCGTGTCAGTGGAATCCAGCCCGGCCAGTATCTTGAGCAGGGTGGATTTGCCCGTGCCGTTGGGCCCTATGAGCCCGGCCCGCTCCCCATCGGAAAGCCCGAAAGTCAGTCCTTCGAAAAGCGGATGAAGGCCGTAAGTTTTGGAAAGTTCCCGGCAGGTGACGAGTATGGCCATAGTGGCGGTTTCAGGCGCGCGCGGTCCTTTAATGGAATGTGCCGGCCCGTGCCGGCTGGAATATGGAAATTCTACAATTTTTCGACGGCGGACTCCCGCCGGCCTCGCGTAAAAGCAAAAGCGCCGGCCCGAGGCCGGCGCTTGTCTTTCGTATTGCTTCCCGCTTGATTGATTCCCTTACGCGCCCAATTCCTTCATGGCTTCCCTGATGTCCGCGTCGTGCTTGTGCGTTTCGAGGGAGGAGAAAAGGCTGTACACGCAGGGCACGACAAGCAGCGTAAGCAG
>CAYPTM010000255.1:0-4328 GCA_964413345.1 uncultured Elusimicrobiales bacterium | reverse complement strand
TCCCGGAAGCCGGATTTTTCCATCCACAGCGCGGGCGAGGCTATCCAGTTTCCCGCGCTGGCTTCAACGGCCTTGTCCGGGTTGAAGACGGGTTCCAGTCTGAACACTTTCGCCACCACCTGATATATCCGTCCCACGAACATCATCTGTCCAGGCGACAGCGTGATGATTTTCGGCATGGGCTTCTTCATGGCCTTCGCCATTTCGGATATGAAATAAAGCCAAGTGTACTGTTTCGGCGTGCAGACAAAATAGGTGCCTCCGGCGAGTTTTTCGTCCGCCATGGCCCTGTAGAGGCACTCCACCAGGTCGTCCAGATAAATGAAGTTGAAATATGTGTCGCCCGCGCACATGTTTATCATTACGCCGCGCTTAACCCAGCGGGCTATTTTTGATATCCCGGCGTCATATTTGCCGTACACGATCGGCGGGCGCAGGACTACGCGCCGCATGTTCGCCGGCAGGCGGGCCACTTCCTTTTCCCCCCCGAGCTTGGTCTCCCCGTATGCTGAAACCGGGGCAGGAGGAAGGCTTTCGTCGCGCGGCCTGGCCGGGTCCGCCGAGGGGCCGCCCGCCGCCAGGCTGGAAATATAAACAAAACACTCCAGGCCCGGCACCGTCGAGGCCGCATCCACCATGTTTTTTGTGGACAGCGTGTTGGCTTTGTAGAATTCCTCTTTTGTGTGGGCTGATATCGCCGCCGCCAGGTGGTATACGGCGAAGCAGCCTTCCATCGCCCTGCGAAGGGAAGCCGCGTCGCCATAGTCGCCGCGCGCGAATTCCACACCCTGCTGCTTTATTGTGGCGGGGTCCCGTCTGGTAAGTATTCTTACGTTATAGCCTTCTTTCTGGAGCCTGGCGGTAAGGCCTCGTCCGATAAAACCTGCTCCGCCGGTTATAAGAATGGTTTTCTTGTCCATAAATACCTCACTTGCCGGTTTTGACCGCAGAATCGGTCTTGTCCGGTGATTTAGAGCCTTTTTCGGCCGGAACGGTTTCTGGCTTAACCGTCTCCGCCTCTTTTGCGGGAGACTGGGTCTGTCCTGTCGTTGCGGCCTGCAGTGGAGCCGGGGCCGGCCTGGAATCCTGTTTGGCGGGTTTTACCGCATTCTGCTGGGTCTTCTGCGTTTCGGGGTTGTCCAGCTCCCTGCGGGTAATGGGCGGCTGGTCCTTTTCGTTCTTCGCCACCTCGGCGGCGAAATCGGCCAGCAGGTCCTTGGCCCTTTCAAATTCATCGTCGCGCAGAATGCGTTCCAGGTAGTCCCTGGCGGCCTGCGCGGAGGAGAATTTGCGTTCGTCCGCCAAGGTATACCAGGCCCATGCGGCTCCGGTATCCTTGCTCCCGCCGTTTCCTGACTCATACAGCCGTCCCATGTTGTACATGGCCTGCGCGTTGCCGCGTCTGGCCGCGGCCTTGTAGACGTGTGCCGCATAGGGCGGGTTCGGAGAGCCGCCCTGCCCGGTTTCCAGCATTATTCCAAAAGCCAGCACTGCGTCAAGGTCTCCCGCCCGGGCGGACTGTTCATAAAGTTTTCTTGCCTGCTGCGGGTCGGCCCTGCCGATTTCTCCGGTCTGCAGCGCTTTCGCCAGGCGTGTTATGGCCGGCACGAAGCCCATGCTCACCGCTTTTTGCAGTTCCTCGAAGGCTTTTTTAGCGTCCGGCGTTCCGTATGCGCCGGAGAAAAGATTGAGCGCATACTTGTAATTGGCGGGGGCATAATTGGCCGAAGCGGCTTCCCGGACAAGCTTTGCCGCCATGTTGGAGTCGGCCTCCTTCACGCCCTCCCCTTTCTC
Organism: uncultured Elusimicrobiales bacterium; assembly: GCA_964413345.1. Lineage (GTDB taxonomy): Bacteria > Elusimicrobiota > Elusimicrobia > Elusimicrobiales > Elusimicrobiaceae > CAYPTM01. Next base: position 2,534 of record CAYPTM010000255.1, on the reverse strand, counting down.
GTAGAGGGAAGCGAGGGCCAGCTTTGCCGGAGGGTAGGCGCTGGCCATATTGAGGACGCGGACCGCCTGTTCCGGGTCTTTTTTCACACCCGTTCCCCGGACGTAGGCCAGCCCCAGTCTGAAGGTGCCTTCCGGGTCTCCCTGAGCGTAAGCTTTTTCATACCAGGCCACGGCCTCGGCGTAGGAGCGGGGCACCGCGACACCTTCTTCATATGCCTGTCCAAGCGCGGCCATTGCCCTGCCGTTCTGTTTGTCCGCGGCGGAGCGGAAAAGCTCCAGCGCCTTGTCATAGCGCGGGGGGCCACTGGTGCCAAGGTAATAGAGCTGGCCCGCGAGGGCAGCCGCATCGCTGTTCCCTGCTGCTGCGGCCTCCAGTGCCCATTTGAGCGCTTTGGCCGGGGCTGCCGGCGTTCCGTACCCCTGAAGATAAAAGCGCGCGAGCGCATACTGCGCTCCCACGTCCCCGCCCATGGCGGCTTTCCTCATCAGCGTAAAAGCCTGCTCCGGATCCTTCTTGAGGCCCCGCCCTTCCTGCCGCATCCGGGCCATAGTGTAATTGGCCTGGGCGTAGCCCCGCTTGGCGGCTTTTTCGTAATGCGAGACCGCCTCCGCGTAGTCCGGCGAGGGCCCGCCTCCGCCCATTTCCATGTAGAGGCCCAGGTTATATTCCGCCGCGGCATCTCCCCGCGCGGCGGCCCGCCTGTACCAGCGCATTGCCTCATCCATGTCCCTTACCACGCCGCGCCCCGTCTGGTAAAGATATCCCAGCGCGGTCATGGCGGGCGCGTAATTTATGTCCGCCGCTTTTTTGAACCACTCCGCCGCGCCCTCGAAATTTTTCTGCGACTCGAGCATTACCCCGATGCGGTGCATTGCCGGGGCGTAATTCTGCTCCGCGGCCTTCTGGTAAAGCTCCCGCGCTTTTTGCGGGTCTTTTGGAAAACCGGCGCCGCCATTCTCGTATATCGTCCCGCAGAAATATTCGGCCTTTGCGTCGTTTTTCTCAAGCAGGGCGGAAAGTGCGTTGACGGCATTCTGGAGGTTGCCGGCGTTTTTCTCGTTTATCGCCGCCGCGTACGCCGCCTTGTCCGGGTTGGTTGGCATGGCCTGCTGCGGCTGGCGGGGCTGCTGCGCGACGGGTTTTTTCTCCGCCGTGGCGGCCTTCTTTTCCTCCTTTACGTCGGCCATGAGGGCCGCGTTCTGCGCGCAGGCGAAGCCTCCGGCGAGGAGAGCCGCCAGGGCCAGCATCTGTGTTCTTAAATTCAAGATATGCCTCCGTTGCTCATTTTTTTGTGGAGTCCGTCTTCCTCAACTGCTGCACTTCCTGCCGGGCCTTGTCCGCGCCGGCTTTGATGGTGTCGCCGGTTTTCTTGCCCAGTTCCTTGGCTCCCTCCGCCAGTTCCGCCGGCTTCTTGCCGGTCAGTTTCCTGAGGCCCCGGACGGCGGTTTCAACAGTGGGATATTTCCCCGCGCGCAATTTGTCCGCCGGGGATTTGCGGTCGCTCTGCGGCATGGACAGCGCCAGCGCCGCGCATATAAGCCCGAAAAGGAGCATGTTGGCCGCGCCCAGTATGTTAATGAGGCTGAATATCCGGTTTGTCATCACCACAATGAAGAGCCATGCGGCCAGCGACAGCCACATATAGGTGTGGCCGAGCGTACCCATGTCCGGGAACAGTATGAACATGAGCGCGTGGGCGGTTATGGCGATTATCAGGCGGAAAAGCATGTTTACTCCGCGACCTTGAACTCGACGTGGACGGACAGAGTCTTCTGTTTGTATTCCCTGGGAAGCGGCGGGAACGGGGCCGACGCCTCAACCGCGGACATGGCGGCGAAATCGAACAGCTTGTTGCCGGAACTTCTTTCGGCCTTTATGGCGGAGACCGCTCCGCCCTTGCCTATCTGGAAGCCGATTACCGCCGCCAGTCTTCCTCCCGAAGGCATCCGGGCCGACCACTGGTTCCACAGCGAGGCGCGTACCTGGGTTATGTACCAGGGGTAAGGGAAATTGGGGAATTCCGCGGTCATCGCTCCGCCGGGCGGCTGGCCCTCCGCGTTTTGCGCCTCTTCTTTTGCCACCCGCCGGGAAATCTCCTCGATTTTCGCTTCATCAGAAGCGCACCCCGCAAGGAGAACGAACAAAAACGCGAGGCCGCATGCAAAAAGATTCCGGGCAAAATTCTTCATGACTCCCTCCTAAATCAATGAGAAATCGTTGATCGGGAAACCGCCGGCATATGCCATACGCTCGCCCGCCTGGCCGTCCAAGGCGTTTATTTTTTCGGCATGCGTATAATGAACATTACTTTCCCGGTCTTTTCAATAACAAACTGATTTTGATGTAAAAAAGAGCGTATGAATTGATGCGATCCGGTTTTTTGTTCGGGATGTTCATTTGGCGCGCTTGTTTCTGATATCCGGCCTTATGACCGCGCCGATGAGTTCAAGGGAAGAGTCGATGAGCGCCTGTTCTGCTCGGGGCGAATAAGGAGATATCAACGCCGCATATCCCTCTTCCCTGAACTCCTCCG
>CAYPTM010000254.1:0-4350 GCA_964413345.1 uncultured Elusimicrobiales bacterium | reverse complement strand
CGCTTGGCGGCGCGATAGTGCTGCTGAGCGACTGGGCCGGCCGCTCCGTCCGCTATCGCCGGAGCAGGGACGACAGGGGCGGCGGCGGTGCCGTGTTCATAATCTGGATTCTGCTGGTTATTCTGGCTCCCATACTTACCAGGCTGCTGGCGATGGCCATTTCCCGGCGCAGGGAATACCTCGCCGACGCCACCGGGGCGGAGTTCACCCGCAACCCTCTTGCGCTGGCCTCCGCGCTGGAGAAGCTGGAACGGGCCTCCGAGCCCACCCGCACCGTCAACCGCGGGCTGGCGCACATGTGCATAGTGGACCCTTCCGGGTCCTATTTCGAGGCCAAGGAAAATTTCGCGGGCGAGATGTTTTCCACTCACCCGCCGATTCAAAAGCGTATTGAAGCCCTCAAAACGATGGCTTACCAGAGAAGCGCTTAACCGCGGACCGGCCCTGCCGGCGGCGAAACTAAAACGAGAGGTGCATTATGGTTTATACATCCGACTTCAGGGAAGGCCTGATATTCCAGGACGAGCACGGTCAGATAGTCGAAATACTGGAATACCAGCATCACCGCAAGTCACAGGCGCGCGCGGTCGTCCGCGTGAAGCTGCGCAATCTGGACAGCGGTTCCGTAATTGAGACCTCCTACCGCCCCGAGGACAAGTTCAACGACGTGCTGGTCGAGAAGCGCCCCAACACCTACATGTATTCCGAGGGCGGCAAGGCGGTTTTCATGGACACGCAGACCTACGACCAGGTCGAGGTTCCGCTGTCCAAGATAGGCGACGCCGCCAGGTTCCTCAGCGAGAACATGGAAGTGCTTGGCCTTTACCTTAACGAGAAGTTCTACAACATCCTCCTGCCGGCCAAGGTCACCCAGACCGTCCGCTACGCCGAACCGGGCGTCAAGGGCGATTCCGTCTCCAACATGCTCAAGCGCGCCGAGCTTGAAAACGGCGTCGAGGTCAAGGTTCCCCTTTTCGTCAACACCGGCGACAAGATAGTCGTGGATACCCGCACCAGCCAGTACGTGGAACGGGTCGCCGCCTAAACGGATGCTTTTCCTGTCCGCCGCCATGCGCCGCAGTCCGGTCTGCCTGGCGGCGGTTCTGTGCCTGCTTCCCGCCGTTCTTCTTGCGGGAGGCCTGCGCGTTACTTCGGTTAAGGTCTACACGCCTCCGTCCTCCGCTATAAAGAAGGGTGATGTCGTTATCGGCGGCGCTTTGGCCCTTGCGGGAGTGGAGGTCCGGGACGGGACGGCTGCCATGCCGCCGGGCGGTGGAGTAAGGCTGCTGACGCCCGCGCTGGCGGAAAACATAACCGCTTCCTTTTCCGCCTGCTGTTCCGCGCTTCCCGGGGCTGTTTCATTTCGTGTCGCGCAGTCCGTTGTCCGGGGCAGGCGCGCGGAGGTGACAGTGGTGTTCGGCGGCGAACTGTCCGCCCTGTACGCTTTCGGCCCGCACGAACGGGCGGCCGCGGGCTCCTATGGCGCCGAAAAACTTTATTACGCCCTCCCGCCGGGAGGGTTTGCCGTTACGGACCCGCGCCTTGCCTCCTCCGTCATGGCGGAAGTGGAACGCGCCGGCCGCGCGGCGCTGAAGGCCGAGGGCATTCCCTTGACGGGGAAGTGATTCTCGAATTATGAAATGCTTCAACCGCACTAAAAATATTCAGGTGGCCGCTTCAGTTGAAAAGGCCGATACCGCCATAAGGCGGATGGTGGGCCTGCTGTCCCGTTCCGGGCTTGGCCCGGAAGAAGGCCTTCTCCTGTCCCCCTGTCCTCAGGTGCATACTTTCTTCATGCGCTTCGTCATGGACGCGGTGTTCCTCGACCGGGGGGGAAAGGTCCTGCTGGTCATCGGCTCGATGAAGCCGTGGCGGGTGTCCCCCTGGGTTTCCGGCTCGCACAGCGTGCTGGAACTGGCGGGGGGGGCGGCCGCCGGGAAGATTTCAGAGGGCGACGTTCTCTCTTTTGAGTGAACTTTTTGCCGTGGCGGCTGAGGGGTTCATTTGGTAGACTATAGGTAAGCTCCGCGCATCATAGGGTATAATATAATTATATGGCACCTACACAGGGTCTTTCGCGGCGGAAAACCGTAAAGGAAATATTCATCGAGAACAATTTCCTCGACGCCGCGAAAATAGACCAGATAGAAGAAGCTGCCCGCAAGGAAAAAAAGACGCTCCAGCACTATGTGGTGGAGCAGAATTTTCTTTCGCGGGAACAGGTGCTTAAGTCCCTCGCCGCAGCTTGGGACGTGAAGTATGTGGACCTTGCCAAGCCGGAACTGGACAAGGAAGTGGTCCAGATGGTCCCCGAATCCGTGGCCAAGCGCCACATGGCAATCCCCTTCGCCAAGGCGGAAAACCGGCTCTCGCTCGCGATGGCCGACCCGCGCGACTTTTTCGTGCTGGAGGACATAAACCTCCGCACCGGGCTTGAGATTGACCCGTTCCTCGCCCTTCCGCAGGACATACTCAGCATAATCGACACCACCTACGGCCGCAACGAATCGGCCGTCATGAAGCAGCTGCTGGATTCCGTGGCCAAGACTCAGGAGCTGCCTCCCGAGGACGGCTCCATAGAGGTGAAGAAGGACGAGAAGTCCGACATCACCGAGGTGGACGCCTCCGCGCCCGAAGTGGAGAAGCTGGTCAACGCCATCATCCTGGGCGCGCTGAACCTCAAGGCTTCCGACATCCACATAGAACCTTTCGAAGACCCCACCGGCAAGGCCAGCAAGATGCTCGTGCGCTACCGCGTGGACGGCATGCTGCGCGAGGCGGATTTCGTCATCCCCTGGGCGTTCCGGGCGGCCATTATCGCCAAGCTGAAGATAATGACCAACTCCATGGACATTACCGAGCGGCGCATACCGCAGAGCGGACGCATACAGATTCTGGCCAAGGGTAACCCCATAGAATTCCGCGTGGAGGTGGTGCCCACCGTCTACGGCGAATCGTGCGTCATGCGTATACTAGACCGCAAGGCCGTGCGCGTCGACATCAACAAGCTGATGTTCATGCCGGACACCCTCACCAAGTTCCTGGGGCTCCTGCAGGGCATCGGCGGCAAGAAGAACTTCGGCCTCATACTGGTCTGCGGCCCCACCGGTTCCGGAAAATCCACCACGCTTTACGCCGCGCTCAACTACGTCAACCGCCCGGACATCAAGATTCTGACGGCCGAAAACCCCGTCGAATACAACATAGACGGCATCGTGCAGGTGCCCGTCAACCCGGATATCAAGCTGGGCGAGAACAAGCGCTTCGATTTCGCCACCGCGCTGCGCTCCTTCCTCCGTCTGGACCCCGACGTCATAATGGTCGGTGAAATCCGCGACGAGGAAACGGCGCACATCGCAATGGAGGCCGCCATGACGGGCCACCTGGTGTTTTCCACCATACACACCAACGACGCGCCGTCGGCCGTGTCGCGCCTGGTGGAGATGGGCCTGCCCCCTTATGTGGTGGTGGCCACGCTCAAGGCCGTGCTGGCGCAAAGGCTTTCGCGCAAGCTGTGCGACAAATGTAAGCAAGCCTACGACCCGAAGCCCGAGGACGTGGCCCTTTTCGCCGGACACAATATCGTCATACCGCCGGGCACCAAGCTGTACCGGCCGGTGGGCTGCCCGGAGTGCAAGGACGTGGGCTACCGGGGCCGCATAGGCGTGCATGAGCTGCTGATAATGTCGGAGACCCTCCGGGCCAATACGGTCAAGAACGTGGCTGTCGGGCCCCTGCGCGACGCCGCGACGAAAGAGGGCATGCGGACCATAGTGCAGGACGGTCTGGAAAAAGTGCTGCTGGGGTACACAACCGTGAGGGAAGTAATAGGCGGAACGGAAGAGACTAAAGCGGAGTGATAGGTTGGGGGATGGATATTAATTCCAAGGTTAACATGGATCCCGTAGAGTTGCTGGCGCTGGCCGGCAACCTCAATTCCATTTTGGATCTGGACTACCTGCTGCAGCGCATAGGCGACGCGGCCGAGCAGATGCTTGACTGCGAGGCCAGCTCCATCATGCTGCTGGACGACAGCAGGAAGTTCCTGTATTTCAAGGTGGTGACCGGAGAGAAGGGCAGCGCGCTGAAGAAGATGACCGTGGCCGTCGGCGAGGGCATAGCCGGCTGGGTGGCGCTGAACCGCCAGTCAGTGGTTGTGAACGACGCCCGCAACGACCCCCGCTTCGCCGCCCAGTATGACCGCCAGTCCGGTTTCAAGACGAGGCAGCTCCTCGCCGTTCCCATGATGGCGCGGGGCGAGCTTATCGGCGTGGCCGAGGTCCTCAACCGCCGCGACGACAGGCCCTTCGCCGAAAAGGACGTTTCGGTCCTGACCAGCCTCTCGAACCT
>CAYPTM010000253.1:0-4369 GCA_964413345.1 uncultured Elusimicrobiales bacterium | reverse complement strand
CCAGGCGACCACAGCCTCCCCGGACATAGAGCCGGACCTGCAGGCCATACTGGACAAGCTCATCGCCATGTCCGACGAGGTTAAGAAGAGTGACGTCAATGGCCTGTGGAAATCACTCCAGACGGACATAAACCTTTTCGCCGAGAAATTCCAGTACGACAACCCCGAACTGCTGGAGATACTGAGCCGCATAATGTTCTCCGTGGCGGCGCTGTCGCCCGTCAAGCCGGAAACCGCGGAAGAAGCGGTCAAGAAAGAAGAACAGAAGGCGGCCGCCCCGTCTTCGGCGCCCGCGCAGGAACACGAGGCCGCTCATCAGGAAGGCAAGGAACACGCCAGCCACCATCACAAGACGCTGCGCATAGACGAAGCCCACGCCGACCGCCTTATAGAGCTTTCAAAGAAACTGGATGCCGCGGTAAAATCGCTTTCCGCCACACCGGACGCCGCGTCGGAAGCGGGCAAGGCCCTCGGCGCGTTGTCGAAGGATATCGCCTCCGAATCGGCCAAACTGCGGCTTGTTCCGATTAAAACCCTTTTGACCAAAGCCCCCCTGATGGTGAAAGACATAGCGAAAAAAGTTAACAAACTGGCCAAGGTTCACGTTCAGGGCGGGGAAGTGCTTGTGGACAAGCTTCAGCTTGAAATGCTGGAAGCGCCCTTTACCCACATAATCCGCAATTCAGTGGACCACGGCATAGAAAGCCCGCAGACCAGAAAGGAAAAGGGCAAGGAAGAGGAAGGGCTGGTGACCGTCATGGTTTCGGAACAGGGTTCCAGCATAAAGATTTCGATAGCGGATGACGGCAGGGGCATAGACACCTCCGCGGTGAAATGGAAAGCCATACAGAAAGGCATGCTGGCCCCGGAAAAGGCCTCGACCATAACCGAACAGGAAGTCTACGGCCTGCTGTTCCTGCCCGGTTTCTCCACAGCCGACGTGGCTACAGACATATCGGGCCGCGGCGTGGGCATGGACGTCGTCAAGACCAACGTGGAAGCAATGGGCGGCAGGATAGACATCATGAGCAAGATTGATTTCGGCACCGTGATGACCATAACGCTCCCCAAGCAATAACGTAAACACTTATTACAAGCAATGAAAGGGCCGCCCCAAACAGGGCGGCCTTTTGTTATTTAAGAGCAGTAGCCAGTTAAAATCCCACAATACAGAACCAGCCGCAATACCTCATTCAGAACTCCAGCACTTAGTTATTATAAAACGGCAGAGAGTTAAGCCAGGTCCTAATGATAGACTGACACGGAAGCTTTGAAGGGCAGGGCATCATTATCCCAGTCCTTCACGCTATGCGGCTTTGAAGGGCAGGGTATCATTATCCCAGTCCTTCACACCCCAAAGCGCCAGAGGCTGGGGTGCGTCTTAATGATAGACAGCCCCCAAACTGCGCCACAGGCAAGGGGGCAGCTTAATGATAGACGCCCCCAAACTGCGCCAGAGGCAAGGGGGCGTCATAATGATAGACGAAACTTCAAAGCGCCAGAGGCTGAAGTTCAGTCTTAATGATAGACAGAAAAACCCGCCCTTGCGGGCGGGTTTTTGAAACCTTTTCTATTGCTTCGATTAGAAGCGATAGATGCCGTGGATGGCGGGGGTCAGCTGGGTAAGAACCTGCCTTTCACCGGCGGCATTGGTAACCATGTCGCTCTTGGTGACGTAGTGGTAGGTCACATCAAGACCGACCGCGAACTGGGGAGCAACTTCCATGGTCGCGCCGATGCCGAGGTTGAAGCCGAGCTTGCCCACGTTGGAGCTGGGGGTGGTAACGCCAGCCAGGGTGTACTCGGTGGACTTCAGGTTGTAGTAACCAACGCCGAGCTTTGCGAAGTAGGTGGCCTTCTGTCCGGAAAGCTCGAACGGCTGTTCGAACTTGACGAACGGGGTGATCTGAAGGATTTTGAGCTTGAGATCGTCCGGAGCGCCAGCGACTTTGCTCTTGTGGCCGAAGTCGTAGCCCATATCAAGACCAAGGGCAAGCATCTCGTGTATCTGATACTGGCCATAGAGGTCAAGCATGAACGAGCTCTTGCAGCCCGTGTTGCTGTCCTTATAGTCTTTGCTCATGGGGATGGCAAGGCCGGGGCCAAAGCCAACTTCCATCTTGCCGACTTCCATACCGGCGGCTTTCACGCCAGAGGCGGCGGCGAGAACAAATACTGCGGCGATAATAAGTTTTTTCATTAGTATTTCCCTCTCCTTTTTTGTGTGTCTTTTGCGCCGGTGCGTCCGCGCATTGAAAATATCATAGTAAATCAACCCTTAATTTGCAATTGCCCTTTTAGTCACAAACCCTGCGGACACACCACCCGCCCTCAAGCGGACCGATTACGCATTTGCCGCGCGCCTACTAATATAAGAGGAAGCCGCCGCCTGCTATAATTACCTATATATGATGGATATCCTCTTTAATGAAGCCCGCGCCGTGGCCGTGAACAAGCCGTCAGGCATGGCGTCCATTCCGGAAAGGCTTCCCCAGCCCTGCGTTCTGCGGGAGCTGGAAGCCCAACTGGGAACCAAGCTCTATGTCATCCACCGGCTGGATAAGGGTGCAAGCGGCGTAATACTGTTCGCCAAGGACCCAGACTGCCACCGGCAGTTCTGCCTGGCGTTCGAGCGCAGGCAGGTGACCAAAATCTACACGGCTTTGGTCATAGGCGTGCCGCAGCCGAGCAGCGGAACCATAGACAGGCCGCTGCACATTTTCGGTTCCGGCAGGGTTGCGGTAAACGAGGAAAAGGGCAAGCCTTCGATTACCAGATACGAAACGCTCCGCGTCTGCGGCAACTGCGCCCTTGTGCAGGCCCGGATAATGACAGGCCGCAAGCACCAGATACGCGCCCATTTCTACAGTATCGGCAATCCTCTTGCGGGAGATGAGAAGTACGGGGAGAAATCTAAAACGGAGCAGTTTCCCAGGCTGATGCTCCACTCGACCAGACTGGCCCTTTCGCTGCCGGACGGTTATGCGATGGACATAACAGCGCCGTTCAAGGACGACTTCACCAGCGTGGTGGAAGCCGCCGCGCAGGGGCATTACGGCTGACAGGCAATAACTTTATGCAATTCCAGAGGCTCGGCCCTTCCCTTAAGCTGGAAGGGCCCGGCTTTTTCAAAACGTACGGCCTTTCCCAACAATCCGGCGGACTTATCCGCCACCGCCCCGCTGACAAGTATATCCGTACCCGCTTCCTTGGTGGCGGACTCTATGCGGGAAGCGATGTTCACAGTATCGCCTATAAATGTATATTCAAGCCTCGAAGCCGTGCCGATGTTGCCGGCCACCAGCTTGCCTGAATGTATGCCGACACCGAACCTGACCGGCGGATACTTGCCGGAGGCGTTGAATTTATCCAGAGCCGAGCGCATGCCCAGCGCGGAGCGCACGGCGTCTGCGGCGTAAGCGGTGGAACCGAGGGCGGGCACGTATATGGCCATCACGCCGTCCCCCATGAACTTGTTGATTACCCCCCCGTGCTCCATTATGGGCGGAGTTATATAGGAAAAATAGTCGTTCAGGAAAGCCACTGTTTCCGGCGCGGACAATCCGCCGCTTAGGGGAGTGAAATTGCGGATATCGCAGAACAGCACGGCGGCGTCCACCTCCTGCCCGCCCAGATTCACCCGGCGGTTCTTCAGCAGTTCCCGCGCGATTTCGGGGGAAACATACTTGCCGAAGGTGGAGCGCATCTCCTCTCGTTCCCTCAGTCCATCGGCCATCTTGTTGAACCCGGCCTTGAGGCGGGCTATTTCGTCCGAAAAGTAGATATGCGTCCTCACGCTGTAATCCCCGGCGCTCAGGCGTTCCATCTTGTCTATGAGCCCGTTTATCGGCCGCTGGACTTTCTTGAGCAGTATCCAGAGGAAACCGCCCAGCGTAACAGTGCAGTAAGCGGGAAGAAGCCACATATCCAGCGAATTCATGTTTGCGTGGACCAGCCACGCCAGGAAGAAAAACCACAGGGGGAATATGGCGAGAGGGACCACCAGCAGCGTTATCTTGGCCACCAGCGATATTGAAACACCCCCCCGCACCACAAAGAGCTCCTCCGGGGCGTAGAAAACGGACATGGCTTTTTCCGCCCATGCCAGGAACTGGTCCACGAAAACCAGCATCTGCCCTATCACAGCGAACAATGTAACGGCAAGCATTGGCAGCAGTACGGTTAAAATATCGGCCCATGAAAGGCCGGGATAGAATGCGTATACAGCCAGATGGGAGAGGGCGTATATGCCGATCAAAATATACGCGTCGCGGTAAACGAACTGGATGCGGCGGCGTCCCGCTTCTATATCGGCAGGGGAAGGATTCTGCGACAGGGCGCGTTTGATAGCCTTGCCCCACCATACACA
>CAYPTM010000252.1:0-4370 GCA_964413345.1 uncultured Elusimicrobiales bacterium | reverse complement strand
CTATCTGCAGACGGGGCAGAACTTCCTCATCGAGAAAGCCAAGCAGAAAATGGCGGCGGAAGACATACGCAACGCGCTCGAAACCGCAGGGACCCAATTATGATAACCGTAAGAAAGGCGACAAGGGATGACGCGGCGGGAATAGCGTCCGTGCAGGTGGAGGCATGGCAGAACGCCTACAGAGGTTTCGTAGACGCAGCCAGCCTGGACACCATGTCAAAACCGGACAGGGCGGAAAAGTTCCTGGCCCTGCTCGCCGCGCCGGACAAATTCTGTTTCGTGGCGGAGGATGAGGAAGGCGCAATCGCCGGCTTTGTGGCGGGCGGCCCCGCCCATTCCGGCGGAGGACGCTACAGGCACGAGGTTTATTCATTCTACGTCCATCCCTCGCGGCAGAAAGAGGGGATAGGGAAACTGCTGTTCCTTGCCGCAGCGCGCCACTGCAAAAAAGACGGGGGGAATAACCTGCTCCTGTGGACGCTTAAGGAGAACCCTTATCAGGCATTCTATGTGAAGATGGGCGGAAAAAGAGGGGAAGACGGCATTTTCGCCTTTGGCGGACGGGAGTACGAAACAGTGGCCTACACCTGGGATTCCCTGCCTGAATAAACCTCAGCGCTGGCAGGGTTCCGTGGCGAAAGCACGGGCGGCTTCCATATCCTTCCTGAAAGACGGCGTGTTCTGCAGCGCGGCATAAAGCTCGTCGGCAAGCTGCTTGCCGGATTCAATATCGCTGAAATAGTGCACGCCCCCGATGACCCGGTTAAGGGCGATGTCATCAGCGCGTTTTATATAGGCTGCGGCGCATTTAGGGTCCAGATCCGCCAGGATTCTCGCATACAGGCGGGCGGTGGTGGCGTGGCCGCTGGGATAGGAATACCCCGAAGGCACCGATACGCATGGTTTGATGTTTCCATCCCTTGTATAAGGGCGGGGGCGGTGGAAACGCTCCTTCGCGATCGTGGAGGCGATATAGGCGTCCGCGTTAGCGTTCTTGAAAAGACGCTTGACGACCGCCGGGGCCGGCCTCTTGAACGGATGCAGCTTGCCGAACATTGTCTTGAAAGAAATTTTAGTTTCATTCGACGCCTGCGAGCACTGCGCTCCAGTGCGCTTTGCCTGCCACTGCGTCAGTATGGCGAAGTCCGCCTTCTCTTCCTCGGAACTGATTCCCGGTGGCGAAGAAATGGGCAGACGTGAAAGTTCCGTCCAGGTAAGGTAAACAGGACTGAGCCTGCTGCCGCAGGCGGAGAAAATGCCGGACGACAGCGTCAGCGCGGCCAGAACGGAAAGAACAAGCCCGCAGCCGCGTTTCACAGATATGTTTTGAGTTGAAAGCCCCATGTTTTCGCCCTCTTCCCTCGTAATAAGTATTATGATACAAACCGTTAAACCACGCGCGCAAGAGTTATAATCTACTAACGCCGTAAGGAGCGCTAAAAATAATGCTCAATATAGAAATCAAGGCCCGCTGCGCCGCGCCGTCGGCCATACGGAAAATACTGCGCGCGCGCAAGGCGGACTTCAGGGGAACCGACAGGCAGACCGACACCTATTTCAGGGTAAAAAAGGGACGACTGAAACTGCGGCAGGGGAATATCGAGAATTCGCTGATTTTCTATCTGCGCGACAATAAAAAAGGCCCGAAGGATTCACGGATACACCTGTTCAAAACGGCGAAAAGCCCCGTCCTCGCGGAATTGCTGGCAGCCGCGCTCGGCACGCTGGTCGAAGTCAAAAAATCGCGTGAGATATACTTCATAGGCAACGTCAAATTCCATCTGGACAGGGTGGCGGGGCTTGGCTCGTTCATGGAGATAGAGGCCATAGATGAAACCGGCCGCATAGGCCGCGCCAAACTGCTGGAGCAGTGCAAGCACTACATGGACCTGTTTGGGATACGGCAGGAAGACCTGCTGACAAATTCCTACAGCGACATGCTGCTCAAGCGCCATCTGAAAAAATAAAGAAAACCGCATTCGCCGGATGCAAGGCAAACGCGGTTTCAATGGCCGGCAAGGAAGGTCAGCGGCGGGGGACTATTTCCAGCCAGTAGCCGTCAGGGTCCTCGATGAAGTAAATGCCCATGGCCTGGTTTTCGTAGCAGATGCAGCCCATCTTTTTATGCAGCTCGTGCGCCGCGGCGAAATCATCGGCGGTAAAGGCGAGATGAATCTCGTTATCGCCAAGATTGTACTTCTCCTTGCGGTCGCGCAGCCAGGTAAGCTCCAGCCGGTGAGGGGTTACGCCGTCGCCGAGGAAAACAAGCGTGAATGCGCCGTCCGGTCCCTCCTTGCGGCGGGTCTCCTCAAGCCCTAACGCCTCTTTATAAAACTTGAGGCTCTTCCCAAGGTCCAGCACGTTAAGATTGTTATGAGCGAACGTGAATTTCATAAAAACCCTCCTTTTTGAAATTCTACCAAGGAGCGGCCCCCGCGCCAAATGCCGCAAGGTATTTTAGGTCATTGGCCCTTGAGAATGAATAGGTCCAAGGCCCCTTATAAAGCGGGTTAAGAAAACATTAGGATATTAGTATATTGCGTTCCATGGAGAGAAAATGAGATTTGTTGCGTTGTTGGCGGCAGTTGCCGCCCTGTCCACCCCGGCCAGCTCGGCCGACATAGGCGGTATTATTGGCGGGCTTGGGAAGAATCTGGAGAAGATGCGGGAAGCCGTCCCCGCCGTCACCACCCTCAGGCAGACACAGACGGCGTCCGCCATGCCGGAAGCGGCTTATGAGAACCTTCTCGCCGCGCCTCTCTGGCAGGCCCCCGCATCACAACCGGAAGCTGTCGACCTGCACGCCGGTTTCCTGACACCCAAATCGCAGGGCAACCGCAACGTGTGCAGCGTTTTCGCAACCACCGGGCTGGCGGAATATCTCGTTGCCTCAAAGTACGGCGATCGCAGGGAACTGTCCAAGGAAGCGCTTTTCAATCAGGCAAAATTCGATTTTACCGGCAAGCCGGAACTTCAGGCATACAAGAGTGAATCAGGCCTCGCGGGTTATGTGGCCGTTCTGGCGCTCCAGGGCGGGGTGATAGCGGAGACGGACTGGCCCTTTATGCCGTCCTATAAAAACCCTTCGCCAAAGCCTCCCGTCACTGACCCGGAAGTTTCGCCCAAACCGGAAGGAATAGCTGGCAAAATCCTCCCTTACAAATTCTCCCCGACAGTCATTCGCCGGGACCAGATAAAATATTTCCTGGCGAAAGAACGCCGCCCCGTGGTCATGAACATGATGCTTTACATATCCGGCATGGACAAGAAGACGGGCCGGCTGAATGAACCTACGGACGAACAGCGCGCGGCCTGCGCCGAGAAGGGAGCCGACTGCGGAGGACACGTCATCCTGCTGACCGGCTATGACCCCAAAACCGGCGACTACACCTTCCGCAACTCATGGGGGGCGCAGTGGGGGGAGGGCGGTTACGGCAGGATGTCCGAAAAATACCTTATGGAAAACTGCGAGGCCTGCTCCTACCTCGGACGGCTCGCCAAGATGGACGCGGCGTCCCGGACGATGGTGGTCAACGCCACGCACGGCTGGTCCGCCACTGTCGGCAGATAGCATCCTTACTTTCAAAAAAGAAAATCCCCGCGTTTTGCGCGGGGATTTTTTATGCCGTTTTAAGAATCTTCAGGCGTTCTTGGGGGCGTGCTTGGCCTCAACCCACTTTTTGCCCAGTATCAGGCCTATGGGGCTTATGCAGGCTATGCAGGCGTATATCAGCCACAGTGTGGAGGTGTCGTGCGGGCCGTTGGCGGGGATGTATTTCTCCAGCATCAGACCGGAATAAAGGCCGGTGGTGAACTTGGCAAGGAACCACGGTATGCCGGCAAGGCCCATGTACGCGCCCACCTGCCCCGCGGGGGCCAGGTCGGCCACATATTCAAGGAAGCGGGACGACCACATGGCCTCGCCCAGGGAGAAGATTATGACGTAGAGCATCAGCGCGGTCAGGTTCGGCCCCGGCACAAGGATGAACGTAGTGAGCGCGGAGACCGCCGTCCCCCATATCATCATGGTGATTATGTTGACCTTGCGGGTGGCGGCGGCTATGAGCGGCACGAAGACGACTATTATCAGGGGATTGAGGCCGTTTATCCACTCGAACTTGGCGCCGATTTCCTGCGGGAAGCAGCGGAAAACATAATCCGGTATGGTCAGGAACTGGTGCGCGAACAGGGTACGGACGGGCAAAAGTATGAAGATGAAGAACATGAAGCGCGAGTCGAGGAACGGAAGTTCCGCGAGGCTTTCACGCCAGCTCCTGTGGCGGCCCTCGACCGGCACGTCCTTGATTACGCGATGGGTGGCCTCCACTTCCGCCGTGAAGCAGGACATATGCACCACAAGCATGAGGCCG
>CAYPTM010000251.1:0-4370 GCA_964413345.1 uncultured Elusimicrobiales bacterium | reverse complement strand
AACGCCGGGTCGGGATTCTGCCCTGTCATGCGTGAATTATAACATACTGGCCTTGGCGGGGGAGAGAATGGTTTTTCACTGTCATTCCGCTTCCTGCATTAAGTGGCCGCGCTAAATTCAGTAGAATTAACTTATGTCCCAGTGGATTGATGAACTGCGTTTCACTTTCAGGGAGAGGCTGGTTCTGAACGAGCCTCTCAGCTACCGCACCACATACAGGATAGGCGGTCCGGCCGAGGCGGCGGTTTTCCCGGTTAACGCGGGAGAACTGCGCTTCTGCCTTGATGTGGCCCGGAAGCGCGGAGTACGGCTGACAATACTGGGGCTTGGTTCCAACGTGCTGGCCGATGACGCCGGACTGGACGGAATTGTAGTGTTCACCACGGGCATGGCCACGGTGTCGATTAAGGATTCCTTTGTGGAGGCGCAATGCGGAGCCCCGCTGGACAAGGCCGTTGAGACTTCCGTCCGGGGCGGTCTTTCCGGCATGGAAATGCTTTCCGGCATACCAGGCACCGTCGGGGGCGCGATTTACATGAACGCCGGGGCGTTCAACCAGGAAACCTTCGACCGTCTGGTGGAGTTTTCCGCCCTTACGCCGGAAGGCAGGGAAGTAGTTCTGAAGAAAGCTGACGTAAAGCCCGCCTACCGGCATGTGGAAGGCCTCGAAAACCTGATAATACTTTCCGCCAAATGGGAATTAACTCCCGGCAAGCCGGAAGAGCTTGCCGCCGCCCGCCGCGACGTGCTTAACCGCCGGGCGGAAAAGCAGCCTCTGGAATTTCCGTCCGCCGGCAGCGTATTCAAGCGTCCGAAAGGCGACTTCGCCTCCCGCCTGATAGACTCCGCCGGACTTAAAGGGTTGTCTGTCGGTGGGGCCAAGGTATCGGAGAAGCACGCCGGCTTCATCGTAAACGCCGGCGGCGCCACTGCCGCGGACGTGCGCGGCCTTATGCGAAAGGTGCAGGACGAGGTAAAGGCCCGTTCCGGCGTTTCACTGGAACTTGAGCAGATAATACTCCGGCGCGCCTCTATTTAAGGGGCGGGATGTATTGCAGGCTCTGCGCGAACGCCCAGCAGAGGAAAAATACCAGCGGCACGTGCACTATCAACTGCAGGAAGGCGTAACCCACCAGGTCCCGGGCTTTCAGGCCCAGTATCCCAAGCAACGGTAACATCCAGAACGGATTGACCAGATTCGGCAGGGCCTCCGCGGCGTTGTATATCTGTATTACCCACCCAAGATGCACCTGATGCGCGTTTGCCGCCGCCAGCACGTATGACGCTTCCACCACCCACTTGCTCCCTCCCGACGGAATGAAAATGCCCAGTCCGGCGGAATAAAGCGCCACAAGAAGAGGATATGTGCCGTGCGTGGTGGCGGCGGTGAATATTTCGGCCAGCCTTGACGATATGCCTGTGCCGGATATCATTCCGAATATGACCGCGTAGAACGGGAATTGTATCAGCACTCCTCCAACCGCCGGCACGGCCCGGTTTACCGAGCGCATGAACCTGCCGGGGGTCCACTGGAGCAGCAGACCGGCCGTTATGAAGATGAGGTTGTAGGTGTTCAGGTCCAGCGCAGCGAGAGCGCCCTGCGGGGATGTGCGGAACACGTCGGCTATATACCACAGCAGTATGGCGGCGGCGCAGAGGTTGAGCAGCGGGCTGCGTTCCAGCCATTCCCCCGGTTTGGACGCCGGAATTTCCGCTTCTTTGACCGGGGTCGGGTCTATGCCGAACATCTTTGCCGTCCTGCCGTTTTCCGCCGGCGCGGACCACCACGCTATAAGCACCGACACGCCCAGCAGCACCGCCGCCATGACGACGCTCTGCCACAGGAAAATGCTCTGGCTGAGCGGTATGAGTCCGCTTATCTCGAAAAGTTTTGGCGGTATGCTGGCTTTGGTCGCCATCAGCAGCGCCGCGGAGGAGGAAAGGCCCAGCGCCCACACCGCCCCGAGGCCCAGATACGCCGCCGACCCGGCGGCACGGTAGTCCAGCTTTTCCATGCACGCGGCGATGGCGCGCGTCAGCAGGCCGCTGAATATGAGGCTGAAGCCCCATGAAAGCAGTGAAGAGGCCATCGAGAAAAACGCTATGAAGGCGACGGCCCCCTTGGGCGTTTTGGGGATGCGCGCCAGCCATTCTATGAAGCGGTAAACAGCGGGCGAGGTGGCGACTATGTAGCCGCCTATGATTACCATCGCCATCTGCATGGTGAACGGTATCAGGCCCCAGAAGGATTTACCGCCTTCAAGCGCCAGCTTCCCGGCCGGTTCGCCCATCAGCACTCCGGCTATGAAGACAACGACCACGCCGGCGAGCGCGAACACGAACGCGTCCGGAAACCAGCGTTCCGTCCAGTTCGATATAGCTATGCCTGTTCGTTCCACCCAGCTTGTTCCGTTTTGCCTGTTATCGTTCATTGGCGCAATTCTCCGTCCCCCGAATTCCAGTTTACATATTTGAGGGCCGCAAATCTCCATGCGGAAAAAACCGCCCTCTCTTTGATATACTTGTTTCATGGCTATTGAATGCCCCAAATGCGTAATGAGTTACTGCAAGCCGGTCACCGACGGCGGCATCACGGTGGACGAATGTCCCAAGTGCGGCGGCCGCTGGTATGACCTGGGCGAGCTTTCCCGGTTCGTGAAGGACAAGGAACGGCTTGCCAAGCTTCTGGACGCGGATCTTATCAAGCCCCGTCCGGTAAAAGAGAAGTGCCCCCGCTGTCACGGGGAAATGGTAAACGGCGGGCTGGGAAACGAATTCCTGCGCGTTGACCTCTGCAAAAAATGCAAGGGAATATGGCTGGACCAGAATGAAATCCGCGTCCTTATGGACGTGCTGGGTTTCGGCAGGTCGGCGCCCGGTTCGCAGCAGAAATAAAAAAGAACAATCAGAATAAACTGTAAGGGAGGATTATTGATGAAAAGGCTCTCCGGTCTTTTACTGTCGGCAATTTTCCTGCCGGCAATTGTTTCTTCTCCGCTTTTCGCCCAGCAGGGCGGCAAAAGCGTGGCCCGCATGCTTCAGGAGGAGTTCAACGGCATAGCGGACCGTTCCAAACCCGCGGTGGTCAGCATACAGGTGGCCACGGAGCAGAAATTCCGCGTGGTGCGGCCCGAGTACTTCTATTTCGGCGTGCCGGACAGTGCTCCGGTTTATAAACAGCGGGTGGAAGGGCTCGGCTCCGGCGTCATCATAGACCCGGCGGGCTATGTCCTCACCAACGCCCATGTGGTCGGCGGCGCGGACGAGATAACCGTTGTCCGAGTGGACAAGGACGGGCAGCCGCAGTCCTATCCGGCCAAGGTCCTAGGGCAGGAGCCGCAGCTGGACCTCGCGGTGGTAAAGATTGACACCAAGGACCCGCTTCCCTGGCTTAAACTCGGCGACAGTTCCCAGTCCCGCGTGGCGGACTGGGTGATGGCCATCGGCTCGCCTTTCGGGCTGGAGCAGACCGTCACTGTCGGAGTCATTTCCGCCGTGCGCCAGACTTTTGAAATCGAGGACCGCCGTTTCCGGAACATGATACAGACAGACACCGCCATAAACCGCGGCAATTCCGGCGGCCCGCTCATCAATCTGGACGGCGAGGTGATAGCCATAAATACCGCCATTTTCTCGCCTTCCGGCACCAGCGCGGGCGTAGGCTTCGCCATCCCCACATCTGAAATACTGCCCCTGCTGGAAGACATGAAGGCCGGGCGCAAGGTACAGCGCGGCTGGGCGGGCCTGAGCGTCAGCCCCGTGGACCCCGTGTTCGTGCGCCAGTGGAACCTCAAGACGCAGAAGGGCGCGGTGGTGCAGGCTGTGGTTAAAGGCTCTCCGGCTCACAAGGCGGGCCTCAAGCGCGGCGACGTGCTCCTCCGCATGGACGGCGCGGCGGTTTCCGGTCCCAACGACATTATCGCCCTCGTCCGCTCCCGCAAGCCGGGCGATAAAATGCCGGTGGAATTCCTGCGCGCCGGACAGAAGAAGACGTCGACCATCAAGCTCGCCTCAGCCCCGCAGGATGATTCCGTCCGCTATATAACCAACGAGGGGGACACCGCACCCGAAAGCGCGCCCGTGTCCTCCTGGCAGGGCATGAACGTGGCGCAGGATTCAAGCGGCGTGGTGGTGGAATCCTTCGCGGAGAACTCGCGCCTTAAGAACTTCCTCGCCGCCGGCGATGTTATCCGGGCCGTCAATGGGGCGAAGGTGGCCTCCCTGGAAGACTTCGGCGCCGCGATACGCTCCGCCAACGTGGGTGAAGGCGTCGTGTTCGACATCGAGCGCCAGGGCATGCCAATGTACATAAGCGTGCAGATAAGATAGCCCGCTCCCTCGTAAATCCGACCCCCGCCATTGCCTGTGGC
>CAYPTM010000250.1:0-4416 GCA_964413345.1 uncultured Elusimicrobiales bacterium | reverse complement strand
CCTGCTCCCACGACCACATGCGCGGGCGGGTGATGTCGTTCTACGCCTTTTCATTCGTGGGCATGGCCCCCTTCGGCAGCCTGCTGGCCGGCTCGCTGGCGGACTGGCTTGGCGTGCGCAATTCATTCCTCCTGAGCGGGGCCGCCTGCATAATAGGCGGACTGCTCTTCATCAAAAAGCTGCCGGACCTGCAAGAACTGGTTCGTGAGCGGCTTTTCAGCTGACAAACAATATTATAGAGTGATTTCTGACGGCGGGAGTCTATCGCCGCGCAGATTTTCGGTCATTAGACACGCCTGGGGGGAAAATGCAAAAGCTGAAGGCCGTTCTGTCTTCATTATCCGGCAAATTACAAAAAAAATGCGGGGATTCGTTCAGGCACAAAAACCCGTGGCTCGTTGCCCTCTCAGCAATACTGGGCCTCATGGCAGTCGTCGCTCCCGTCAGACAGATAGAAGACCCCGGCCTGATTTCGTTCCACGCAAGCGAAATAACCCTGCCGGATTTCGAGAAGGACGCCACCCCGCCCCCGCTGGTGCTTACCTTTTCCGAATCAGCCGCGAAACTTGACCTTATAGGCAAGCCGTTCAAAAATCCGGACATGCTGTACCCGAAGATAAACGGTTCATGGTGCTGGAGCAACGGCCAGCAGCTCGTCTTCGTGCCGGAAGAGCAGTGGCAGCCGGGAACGGACTACAAGGGCTTGCTGCCGCCCTCCATGTTCCCGAAAGACGCCAGAATCACAAAACTCACATACTCGGTTCATACGCCTGATTTCAGCGTGGCGGAATTCAGCGGGGAATTCTACCAGCATCCGGTAAATCCGGAGGAGAAGCGCGTCATCGCCACGCTGAGGTTCACCCACCCGGTGGACACGGCCCTCCTAGAAAAGAACATTGTTCTTAAAACGGACAATGATGTGTGGGCGGGCGCGGGGCACGGCTTCAGCGTCACCTACAACAAAAGCTTCACGACCGCGTATATACATTCCGACATGGTGCGCATCCTTCCGGATGAGCGCACCATGCTGTTCCAGGCAAAGAACGTGAAATCATCGCTCGGCGGGAACACGGCTTCATCCAGCGGGGCCACCGTAAGAATACCCAGCGTTTACAGCCTCTTCCGGGTGGAGGACGTCTCGGCCCGAATCATCAGGAATGAGCAGTACGAACCGGAAACGGTGCTGACGATGGATTTCACTAACGGCGCCACGGAGCAGGAAGTGGCCAAAAACGTTTCGGCCTGGCTGCTGCCCAAGGACAAGCCGGCGGGAATTGGCGAACCGGAACGCAGGAATTTTCGCTGGACGGCGGACCAGGTAAGCGACAGGATGCTTGCGCAGCTGCCCAAGCTGGAACTGGAACCCATAGCCACGGACAAGGAATACGCCGCGCTGCACAGCTTCCGTTTCCAGGCCCCGCCCGGAAGATTCATTCACGTCAGAATAAATGACGGAACCTCCTCTTACGGCGGCTATGCACTGGCCCACCCGCACACCTCCACCCACAGGGTGCCGAATTTCCCGAGAGAGCTGGCCATAATGCGCGACGGGACGATACTCAGCCTGACGGGCGACAGGAAACTCCCCGTGGTCTCGCGCGGCATTCCCGGCGTCAAGTTCGAGCTGGGCAGGGTGATACCGTCGCAGATAAACCATCTGGTCAGCCAGACAGGTGGGAACTTCAAGTCGCCCGGCTTCTCCAATTACGGTTTCGACCAGGACAATATCAGCGAAAGCTTCACCCTCACCAAGACGCTGGACGCCTCCTCGCCCGAAAAGAACCAGTACTCATCGCTTGACCTGTCGGAATTCATGAAGACTGATTCCCAGGGCATCAGGCGCGGCCTGTTCTTCCTCTCCGTTAAGGAATATGACCCGGTAAAGCAGGAAGACGGCCAGGAAATGGACCGGCGGCTCATACTGGTGACCGACCTCGGCCTGCTGGTGAAGGAGGCGAAGGACGGCTCGCGCGACGTTTTCGTGCAGTCGGTGCGCGGAGGAACGCCGGTATCCGGCGCCACGGTTGAAGTGCTTGGCAAAAACGGCATCCCGGTAGCCACACGGCAGACCGATGAGCGCGGGCACGCGGCGTTTCCGTCACTGGCCTCACTGACGCGCGAAAAACAGCCGGTGGCCTACACCGCACGCAAGGGGGAAGACCTCTCTTTCATGCCGTTCAACTGGTCCGACCGGGAGCTCAGCTTCTCCCGCTTCGACGTAGGCGGCGCGGAGGAAAGGACTTCGGCGGACTCGCTGGAAGCGTTCCTCTTCTCCGACCGGGGGATATACCGGCCCGGAGATGAAATGCGCTTCGGAATACTTGTAAAGGCGGGGGACTGGAAACGCCAGCTTTCAGGCATACCGCTTGAAGCCGCCCTGACCGACCCGCGCGGCGCGGAAATATACGCCAGGCCGGTCAAAGCCGGCCCCGGCGGGCTGATGGAACTTTCCTATGCCACGGAAGAAGTGTCGCCCACGGGCTCTTACACGCTGTCGCTTTACCTTATGAGGGACAACAAACGGTCCGAAATGCTTGGTTCCGCCACGGTGAAAGTGGAGGAGTTCCTGCCGGACCGCATGAAAATAACGGTCCGGATGAACAAGGAGCAGGGCGAAGGCTGGATAAAGCCGGAAGGCCTTGGAGGCCAGGTCAACGTGCAGAACCTGTTCGGCTCCCCCGCGCAGGGCCGGCGCGTGGAGGGACGCCTCATCTACGCGCCGCATCCGCCGGTTTTCCGCCAGTATCCGGATTATGTCTTCTCCGACCCGAAGGCCGGAGACAGGACCTTCACCGAACTGCTGGCCGAGGAGCACACGGATCAGGACGGCAACGCCTCCTTCGATTTCGACCTGGGCAAGCTGGAAAGAGCGTCCTGCATGCTGCGCTTTCAGGCCGACGCGTTCGAAGCCGGCAGCGGACGCAGCGTGGGCGGTGAGGCTTCCGCCCTCATCAGCACGCTGGACTATCTGGTCGGCTACAAACCTGACGGCGACATGTCATATGTCCACAAAGGCAGCACCCGCACCGTCAGCATAATAGCGGTCAATCCATCCCTGAAGCAGATAGCGCTTTCCGGACTGCATGCCCGGCTTTACGAGCAGAAATTCGTGTCCGCGCTGATAAAGCAGGAAAGCGGGGCATACAAGTATGAATCCGTGCTCAGGGAAATACAGCTGAGCACCTCGGCCCTGACGCTGCCCGACAAAGGTTACACCTACAAACTGCCCTCCGCAGCCGCCGGAGATTTCCGCCTGTCCATAAGGGACGCGAAGGAAACGGAACTTTCCAGCATAAAGTTCAGCGTCGTGGGTTCCGGCAACATCGCCCGCTCGCTTGAAAAGAACGCGGAGCTGCAACTGCGCCTGAGCAAAAGCGACTACGCCCCCGGCGAGGAGATAGAATTCCAGGCCAGGGCGCCCTACGCGGGCGGAGGCGTTGCGACCATAGAACGGGAGAAGGTATACGGCTTCAAGTGGCTGAAGAGCGACGCGCCCACATCCGTGCAGCGCATGAAAGTCCCGGACAATATTGAGGGCAACGGCTATCTCTGCGTCTCTTACGTCAGGGACACGGGCTCCCGCGAGGTTTTCATGAGCCCGTTAAGCTACGCCTGCGAGCCCTTCACAGTCAGCAGGGACAGACGCACCGCAAAAATAACCCTCTCCGCCCCGGAGACAGCCAAACCCGGAGAGCCGCTGAAGATCAAATACAAGTCCTCCAAGCCCGGCAGAATAATAATCTACGCCGTGGACGAAGGAATACTGCAGGTGGCCGCCTATAAGCTGCCGGACCCGCTGGGGCACTTTTTCCGCAAGCGGGCCCTCGGCGTGCGCACGTTCCAGATACTGGACCTGATACTGCCGGAGTTCCGGATCGTGCAGTCCCTGTCCGCCCCGGGCGGCGACCAGGACGGCCGCGCCATAGGGAAGAACCTCAATCCCTTCAAGCGCAAGCGTGACAAGCCGGTGGCCTACTGGTCCGGCATACTGCCCTGCGACTCCGTAGAAAGGGAAACCACTTACAACCTGCCTGACTATTTCAACGGCTCGCTTAAAATAATGGCGGTGGAAGCCTCGGACGACGCTTTGGGCACGGCCTCAATTAAAACCACCGTGCGCGGGCCGCTGGTGCTTACGCCTTCCATGGCGCTTGCCGCCACGCCGGGCGACGAACTGGAATTCTCAGTCGCGCTGGCAAACACCCTGCCGGGTTCAGGCAAGAACGCTAAGGTAGAGGTAAAACTTGAGGTTTCGGACAACCTGAAACCGCTGGACGGGGACAAACGTTCCCTGACCGTACCGGAAAACGGGGAAGGCGACATGACCTTCCGGCTTAAAGCGCTGGACAAACCCGGCAACGCCACGGCCACCGTTTCGGCCACGATTGGCGGACAGACGGTAAAGACTTCACAGAC
>CAYPTM010000249.1:0-4437 GCA_964413345.1 uncultured Elusimicrobiales bacterium | reverse complement strand
CGTGGGCGGACGCGAACTGGGCTTCATGTTCGGCCAGTACAAGCGCCTCCGCAACGGCTTCGAGGGCGTCCTGACCGGAAAGGGCCTGTCCTTCGGCGGCTCCCTCATCCGCACCGAGGCGACCGGCTACGGCCTCGTCTACTTCGCGCAGGAAATGCTTGCCACCCGCAATGACAGCTTCAAGGGCAAGACCTGCGTCATCTCCGGCGCGGGCAACGTCGGCCTGCACGCCATCGAGAAGATAAACGAGCTCGGCGGCAAGGTCGTCGGCATGAGCGACTACGACGGCGCGGTCTACGATCCCGACGGCATCTCCCCCGAGAAGGTCAACTGGACCAAGGAACTCTGCTTCATCCGCCGTGGCTCCCTCAAGGAATACGTCACGAAATTCCCGAAGGCGCAGTTCCTCACCGGCAAGAAGACCTGGGGCATCAAGTGCGACGTCGCCCTGCCCACCGCCTGCGAAAACGAGCTCGGCCTCGAAGACGCCAAGGCGCTGGTCGCCAACGGCTGCATGTGCGTGGCGGAAGGCTCCAACATGCCCTCCACCCCCGAAGCCATCGAGTACATCCACGCGAACAAGCTCCTGTTCTCGCCCGGAAAGGCCTCCAACGCCGGCGGCGTTGCGACCTCCGGTCTCGAAATGAGCCAGAACAGCATCCGCATGAGCTGGTCCCGCGAGGAAGTGGACGGACATCTCAAGACCATCATGAAAAACATCCACGCCTCCTGCGTAAACGCCTGCAAGCAGTACAACCTGCCGGTGAACTACGTCACGGGCGCGAACATCGCCGGCTTCAAGAAAGTAGCCGACGCCATGGTGGCCCAGGGCCTCGTGTAATCGACAGTAAGTTTCAGACGCAAAAGGCGGCACCCGAAAGGGTGCCGCCTTCTTTTTGACTTCAAATTCCGTCAGGTCTTTATTACATCTATGACCGTATCATCACCAGCAGCATCTTGAAGCGTTCCACCGCCATCACGGAATGGGGCTTGCCAGCGGGGAAGATTACGGCGTCGCCAGCCTCCAGCACGGACGGTTTGCCCGCTATCCGCACCTCGGCCTTGCCGTCTACAATGTAAACAAGGGCGTTGAACGGCGCGGTATGTTCGCTGAGGCCCTGCCATTTGTCGAAAGCGAAGCAGGTGACAGTTCCGGTCTTGCCGCGGACTATCTCCTTGCTGACAATGGATTCCTCCTGATACTTCACAAGGTCGGCAAGTTTCGCCGCCTTGCCTACTATATCCGTCTCCTTTGTTTTTCTGGCCGCCATGCCTTACCTCCAAATCTATAACTCATCTACTGCTAGTATAGCAGGAAAACCGGGCTTTTTGATAAATCCACCTTAAATAGCCTATGCGGACAAAAAAAGATTGGTGCCCGGACGTACTTCATGACACAAAAAAGCCCCCGGGAAATCCCGGGGGCTGAAAGACTTTTCCAGTTAAGTTATTTGGCCTGGGCGTTCAGCTTGCGCATGGCGGCTATTTCATTATCCAGCGCGGCACTGTCCTTCTTCATATGGTCGCGCAGTATGCGGGCTGTTTCGAGGTCGTTGACCTCAAGGGCGTAGAGAAGGTTCTTGTGGTTGGCCACAAGCTGATTGCGCCAGTATTCGATATTCGAGGCGTAGGCATCGTTCTTCTCGCGCATGGAGTTCCACTTGGCGGAATCCGCGCCGGAAGGAACGGCGGCCCTGAAAGCATTGGCCGGGGCCTTGCGGTCATCCACATCGCCGAAGGAAAGCGCCTGTTCCCTTATGGCATCGCGCTCCTTCGCGCCGGCCTCATAACGCTGCTGGTTTGAAAGGTTCTTGGGCCACGCGGCGGCAAGCCTGTTATTGGCAACCACGGCTTTGAGCTCGTTATCTAGATCCGCGCTGTCCTTCTTCATCATGTCGCGCAGGCGGCTGGCGGTGGCGAGGTCGTTTACGCGGATTGCTTCGGACACGCGCTTTGACGCCTCTGAAAGCTGCATGTTCCAGTAATTCACATTGCGGATGAAGCCTTCCGTTTTTGTGCGGAGGGCCTCATACTCCTTTACGTTCATGAGGTCGGCGGGAGCAGGTGTTTTGAACGCGCTCTTTGGGGCCTGCCTGCCATCAAGATTGGAATAGACTTCGCACTCGGCGGCTATCATGGCGCGGTCCCTGGCTCCGGCCTGATAGAGGGCCTCATTCTGCGCGGCCTTGTCCGGTGCGGCGGCTGTCTGAGCCTGAACAGCGGACTTTTCCGGCCAGGCTTCCGCCTTGCGGTTGTTGAGCTTTACTGCCCCTATTTCGTTGTCCAGCGCGGCGCTGTCTTTTTTCATATATCCGAGCAGCGTGCGGGCAGTCTCAAGGTCGTTGACCTCCACGGCGTAAAGCAGGTTTTTGTAATTGGCCGGGAGCTGATTGCGCCAGTATTCGATATTGCCCAGGAAAGCCTCGTTACGTTCACGCAATTTGGCGTAGCCGGCCGGGTCCATGATATTTGAAGGAGAGGGTGTGCGGAAGGCGTTGGCGGGCTTTTCCCTGCCCTTGAGGTCGGCGCAGGGCTTGGCCTCGGCCAGAATCATGGCGCGTTCCTCGGCGCCGGCCTGATAGGCCTCCTCGTTGCTGACAGCGGCCGGGACTTTCGCGGACGCGGCCTTGGTCTTTGCGGAATCGAAAGATGCTCCGGCGAAGACAGCCGTGGCGCAGCATGTCAAAATAGCGGTGGCAACACCTGTTTTCATGGGAAACGCCTCCTTGTGCACATCTATATTTTACCTCTTCTGGCGCTGCGGCACATGGGTCCTATGGGGAAAGGCCGGGTATACCCCCGGGGCCATGCCTTGCGGCCCGATAATAGGTAGAATCAGTCTAATGCGCAATAATGGAGGCTTTTGGCGATGAAGGAAACCATCAACACACTGCTTGGCGATTACGACATCCAGTTCGGGGGCTTCGACAAGCTTATGCCCCACCGCGTGCGGGAGGTGCTGCTGGTGGCATCGCCGTATGATTCCTTCCTGATAGCCGACGACGACCGCCTGGCAGAGATGATAATAGGCGAATACCTGGACCTCAATATGCGGCAGGCCCCCCGCCTGACGCGCGTATCCTCAGGCGAAGAGGCCCTCAAGCGCATGGCCTCGCAGAAATTCGACCTTATCATCACCATGACGCAGGTGGGCAATATAGACATAGCCGGCTTTTCCGCCAAGGCCAAGGCCGTCACGCCGGGCATACCGATAGTCGTCCTCTCCTTCAACATGCTGGACATAGTGCAGCTTTCCGAAGCCGACAAGGACAGCGTGGACTACATGTTCGTCTGGATGGGCGACCCGAAGATTTTCGCCGCCATCATAAAGCTGGTGGAGGACAAGTGGAACATCGAGCACGACATAGCCCTCTCCGGCGTGCAGTGCGTCATACTGGTCGAGGACTCTGTAAGGTTCTACAGCTCCTATCTGCCCGCCATATATTCGGAACTGATGAAGCAGATGCAGCTTGTCATGGCCGAGGGGCTCAACCTTTCGCACAAGATGGTGCGCTTCAAGGCGAGGCCGAAAATACTGCTGGCCTCCAATTACGAGGACGCCTGGCATCTTTACACCAAATACCGCTCCAACCTGCTCGGCCTGATAACCGACGTGCAGTTCGCGCGGGGAGGGCAGTCGGACCCGCGCGCCGGGCTCCTGCTGGCGGAAAACGTCCGCGCCATAGACCCGGACATGCCCATCCTTGTGCAAAGCTCCGACGCCGCCATGGCCGAGCACGCCGCGAAGGCGGAGGCCTCGTTCCTGAACAAGAACGCGCCAGACCTGTTAAGAAAGCTGCAAAGCTTCATCATCAACTATTTCGGCTTCGGCGATTTCATCTTCCGCACCCCTGACGGCAAGGAGGTGGGCCGCGCCGCGGACCTGCATTCCCTGCTGCAGACGCTGCGCACCGTCCCGCCGGAAACCGTTGGTTTCCACGCGGGGAAGAACCATTTCTCCAAATGGCTGATGGCCCGCACGGAATTCGAGCTGGCGTACCAGATACGCCCCCGCCGCATATCGGAGTTCCGACACATAAACGACATGCGGAAATACCTTGTGGAGACTATGCACCAGTTCGTCCACCGCACGCAGATGGGCACGGTGGCGAACTTCGACGCCAAGTTTTTCGACCCGGACACCCCCTTCGCCAAGATGGGAGGGGGCTCCCTCGGCGGCAAGGCGCGCGGGCTGGCCTTCATAAACTTCCTGCTTTCCAAGTCGGACCTGGCCCGGCAATTCCCCGGCATACGCATAACCGTCCCCAACACCGTCGTGCTGGGAACCGACGTGTTCGACTTCTTCCTTGAGCAGAACAACCTCTCGGACTTCGCCCGGGAAGAACACACCAACGAGGAGATTTCCGCCGCCTTCCACAAGGCCAAGCTGCCGGACTACATCTACCGCAACCTGAGCATTCTGGTGGAACGGATAAA
>CAYPTM010000248.1:0-4464 GCA_964413345.1 uncultured Elusimicrobiales bacterium | reverse complement strand
GTCTTTTCATCGGCATACGCATGCTGCTGGCTGAAAACAGGCAGGCCGCCAAATTCTGATGATGGGACTTGTTTTACTGTGATAACCCCTCTTTTAGAGGGGTTTTTGTTTTTAATCCTTTAATGCTGAAGCGGGATTTAGTGGTGGGGAAGGGGGGGGTTTATTTTTTTCGGAACGCGGTGTATAACATAATGCTTTACGGTGTAGACCGCTAGCCTTAAAGTATTAATTGATTTGCCAAGTTCAAAATAGGATAATACCCCCATGACTACAAAGACGGCAGTGGTTTGCGACGATGACAGGACGCTTGTCCACATCATGCAGTTCGTTTTGGCCAAAAAGGGTTTTGGCGTGCGCACCGCGGAAAACGGCGTGGCGGCGCTGGCTCTCATTGCGGCCGAAAAGCCCGGACTGCTTTTCCTTGACCTTGAGATGCCTGAAAAGGACGGCTTTGCCGTGCTTCAGGAATTGCAGGGTGCCGGCCCCGGCAAGATGTATGTTATAGTGCTTTCCAGCCACGAGAGGAAGGAAACTCACGACAAGGCCCTTTCTCTGGGCGCCAATGAAGTGTGGGTAAAGCCGTTTAACGCGGGAGAGCTGCTCCGCCGGGTGGAAGGGCTTATTGAACAGGGGAAGGTGTGATATGGAAACCGGGCTTAAGCAGGAGCGCCCCTCTCTCGGGGACATTCTGGTCAAGGTGGGCATCATCACGCCGGAGCAGCTCAAGACCGCCCTGGCGCAGTGCGACCCGGAGCAGCGCAGTCTGGGCCCGGTTCTCGTGTCCCTTGGTTTCGCGAGCGAGGAGAAGATTAGCAAGGCCGTCAGCATCCGTCTTAATATTCCGTTTTTCACTACTTTCGAAGGCCTCATAGACCCTGACGTTTCCCAGATGTTCCCGGAATCCCTGGCGCGTAAGCTGCTGGTAGTCCCCATTTTCCGGGTGGATGACAAGCTTACAATAGGGATGGTAAACCCCACCGACCTTAACGCCATAGACCAGGTGGCCATGATATCGAACATGCAGGTGCAGCCGGTGGTGACCACCCTGGCCAACCTGTTCGACGCCATACAGCAGGTCTACGGCCATAAGCCTGTCCCCGGGCCGCTTTCCCAGGTGCCGGAAGCCCCGGCAAAAGAGAAAGTCCGCCCCGCGGGGGATTCCGTAAGCGATTTAGTCAACACCCTGCTTCAGGAGGGAGTTGCGCGCAAGGCCAGCGATATCCATATAGAATCCGGCGAGAAGCTTGTGCGCGTCCGCTTCCGCATAGACGGCATGCTGCAGGATGGAAAAACGTATGCCAAGGACATGGAGGCGGCCATACTGGCCCGCATCAAGATATTGTCCAAGCTGGACATAACCGAAACGCGCCTTCCGCAGGACGGGCACATCCGCTTCACTTACGGCGGACACAACATCGACGTGCGCGTTTCCACGTTGCCTACGGTGCACGGCGAAAAGGCCGTGCTGCGCCTTCTGGACCATTCGGCCTCCATGCGCAAGCTGCACGAACTGGGCATAGCGCCGCGCATTTACTCGGGTTTCACGGACGCCATAGCCAGCCCGAACGGGCTTATACTGGTCACCGGCCCCACGGGCAGCGGCAAGACAACCACCCTTTACGCGGCCATAGCCTCCCTCAATAAACCGGGCGTGAACATCGTCACGCTGGAAGACCCGGTGGAATACGTTCTGGAAAGGGTGAACCAGGTCGAGTCTTTCTCCAAGATAGGGCTCACTTTCGCCGCGGGCCTCAGGGCCATACTCCGCCAGGACCCGAACATAATACTTGTGGGCGAGATTCGCGACCGCGAAACAGCCGAGATTGCCATGCAGGCCTCCATAACCGGCCATATGGTCTTCAGCACGCTGCATACCAACGACGCGGTTTCAAGCGTCCACCGCCTTCTCAATATGAATGTGGAGCCTTTCATGATAGCGGCGGCGCTGCGCGGCGTGATGGCGCAGCGGCTTATGCGCCGCCTGTGCGACAAATGCAAGCGTCCGCAACAGCTTTCACTGGAACAGGCGAGGGATTTGGGCTTGCCGGAAAAAGCTTCATGCTTCGAGGCCGTGGGTTGTCCTGAATGCGGCCTGTCCGGTTACGCCGGACGTTTCGCCATACACGAGTGGATGTCCATATCCCGCCCCGTCCGGGATTTGATAGTCCGTAAGGCGCCTGTGGACGAGCTCCGTGCCGTCGCGGAGGCGGAAGGTTTCATCTCCATGCGCAAAACAGCCATGCAGAAAGTACTGCAGGGCGAGACTTCCATCGAGGAAGCCGTAAGGCTTACAAGGGAACAGGTGGACGCCTGATGCCTAAATACCGCTACAAGGCCATTGACGCCAAGGGCAACATAAAGAAGGGCGAGCTTGACGCCGAATCGGTGGTCGAACTGACCGGGAAGCTGGATGTCGAAGGTCTTTTCCTCATGGAGGGCAAATCCCTCGCGGAAGAGCCCTCCTCCGTGCCCGGAGCGTCCGCTGTGGCTGAGGAGCATGTGGCCACCAGCCGGGACAAGGTGGATATGAAGGCCGTGTCCATCTTCACTTCCCAGTGGGCCGTGATGGTGCGCACTTCGCTGCCGATACTCGAGGCCCTGGATATGCTGGCCCACCAGTCGGACGATCCCGTTTTCAAGTCCATTCTCATAGAAATATGGGGCAGTGTGCGCCAGGGACAGCCGCTGTCAAAGGCGTTCAGCCGCTATCCCAACGTGTTCGACGAGGTTTACGTCAGCCTGCTGGCGTCCGGCGAGGCCAGCGGCAGGCTCGACGTGATGCTGGACCGCCTTGCCTCCTATCTTGAATTCCAGCTCCTGATGAAGGACAAGATACGCTCCTCTCTGGTCTATCCCACCATCGTGGTTGCCACGGCGGTGGCCGTGGTGGGATTCCTCGTGATTTTCGTCCTGCCGACCTTCATGGAGGTTTTCACCCAGTTCGATATAGCTTTGCCTCTGCCGACGCAGATACTTATTTTTGTCAGCGAGCAGGTGCGCCGCCTGTGGTATCTTTTCCTTCTGGGGCTGGCGGGCTTGTGGTGGTATTTCTCCTCCTGGCTGATGGACCCGTCACACACCCGGCTTATAAACGACCTCCAGTTGCGTCTTCCGGTGATAGGGCCGCTGACGCGCAACATAGTCATGACGCGCATGCTGAGGACGCTGGGGTCCCTTACCGAC
This sequence comes from uncultured Elusimicrobiales bacterium, assembly GCA_964413345.1. GTDB lineage: Bacteria > Elusimicrobiota > Elusimicrobia > Elusimicrobiales > Elusimicrobiaceae > CAYPTM01. Next base: position 1,281 of record CAYPTM010000248.1, on the reverse strand, counting down.
AGCGGCATACCCATACTCAAGTCACTTGAGCTGGCAAAAGCGGCGTCCGGGAACCTTGTGTTCGGCGAAATCATCGACGAGGTCATTTCGGATGTGCGCGAAGGCAAAGGCATCGCCGGGGCGCTGGGCCGCAGCCCGTTCGTTCCGTCTACAGTGGCCGGCATGATCGCGACCGGAGAGAAGACCGGCACCCTGCCGGAAGTGCTTGGCAAGGTGTCCGCCTATTACGAGGCGGAGCTGGACACGTCGATAAAGAATCTCTTTTCCGCGTTGGAGCCGGCGTTCATTGTCTGCCTTGGCTTGCTGGTGGGCGGCATAGCGTTTTCCGTGCTTTTGCCCATGTTCAATCTCGCGGGCGGGCTGCAATGAAAAGCGGCTTCATACTGGTGGAGGCCACCATCACCTACGTCGTGCTGACGCTGGCGCTGGTCGCCCTCCTGCCGGTATTCATAATGTCCATGCGGTCGGCTAAAGGGGCTGAACAGATTGTGGCCGGAACACAGCTTTCCACCGAACTGATGGAGGAAGTCTGCCTCAGGAAGTGGGACCAGGCCACTCCGGTCCCGGCGGTACATATCCCGGTTTCGAGCGCTCTTGGCGTGGACGCGGGGGAAACGGCGTCCGACAAGCGCACCTTCAACGATATTGACGATTTCGACGGTTGGAGCGAGAATCCCCCCAGGGACCCGGTGATGAACGATATGGGGGATTTCAAAATTTACACGCGCACCGTTTCGGTCAAATACGTGGACTCGTCTCTTGCGGTTTCCGTGTCCACTACGGATTACAAGCAGGTGACTGTATGCACGAAGACGCAGAAAATGAAACCCATATGCCTGAATACTCTTTTAACCAACCGCTGAACCGGCGAGGATTCACTCTGGCGGAAGTGGTCATAGGCTGCGCTCTGGCCGGCGTGGTGGCCCTTGTCACCGCCGGGCTGTTCAAGGCAGGTTTCGTGACTTACAATTACGTCTATCGCCAGACGCGCACCCTTGCCGGCGCCAGGAAGGCCCTTTCAGGCGACGGAAGCCATTTCGGCCTCGTCTGGGCTTCCCAGTCCGCTTCTTCCGTCGGCGCGCTCAATCCGTCAACACTTACCCTGGTCCCGCCGGCCGGCGTGAACACCATGTACAGCGTCATGGGCGGGCAGCTTTACCAGTCCTATCTGGGCGTGCAGACTCTTCAGGCCGAGCCTGTCTCCGAGCTGGCGGTCAGCTATTATAATCTGGACGGTTCCGGCCGCATAGTGGTTTCCACAGTGGCGGCGTCGGCCTCCTT
>CAYPTM010000247.1:0-4487 GCA_964413345.1 uncultured Elusimicrobiales bacterium | reverse complement strand
CATCGTCCTACCGGTTGGCGACCATTTTGGCCGCGCCTATCACTATGGCGTAGTCGCCCAGCGTGGCCGGGACGACCTTCACCGTTTCGGCCAGCGCGGGCACTATGTGCGAGTGCATGGCTTTTTCGGCCTCGGGAACTATTATGTCGCCAAGGGCTTCCACCATGCCGCCGCCCAGCACTATGAGCTCGGGGTTAAGGGCGTTGACTATGATGCCCATGGCCTGCCCCAGCTTGCGCGAGCGCTGCTGCACCAGCTCCAGTATTTTTTTGTCGCCCGCTTTGATGGCCTTGGCCATGGCGCCGCTCTTGATGTTGCGGAGGTCTGTCCCGGTTTTTGTCAGGAGGTTGGCGGCGTGCCCGCGCGAGGCTATCGCCGCGGCGGAGGCCGCCACCGCCAGCCGGCCGGAAATGGCTTCAAGGCATCCGTCGTTGCCGCAGCCGCACGATGGGCCGCCCGGCTCTATGCAGATGTGGCCGAACTCTCCCGCCGCGCCGTTGGCGCCCCGGTATAGTTTGCCGTCCAGCACAAGTGCGCCGCCTATGCCCGTGCCGAGGAAAAATCCCGCGACGTGCCTGTACCCTTTGGCCGCGCCGCACTGCCATTCCCCGTAGAGGCCGGTGTTCACGTCGTTTTCAACGGACACCTTGACCGGGAAATATTTCTGCACCCTTTTGCCCAGGGGGAATCCGCTGAGGAAGGGGATGTTGGGGGAGGAAATTATGTAGTTCTTTTCGGCGTCTATTATGCCGGGGCTGCCTATGCCTATGCCGTCTATGTCGGAGGCCGTGAGCCCGGCTTCCTCAAGCGCCCGCTTGATGAGTTCGGCCAGCGTGTCCATGAAATACTGCTCGCCTTCCTCCACCACGGTTTTCGCCTTGAACGAGGAAACCACTTTGCCCGAGGGCGACAGCACCCCCGCAAGCATCTTTGTGCCGCCCACGTCCACGCCTACTTTGTACTTGGTGCTTTTGGCCATTGTTCCCCCGTTGGTTGTTGTTTCGCAATAGGTAAATTATACCTTTTACGCGGCGTATTCCTTCTTCCGGACAGTAACGCCGCGCATGGGATTTTAACTCGGTTGTCTACAGAGGGAGGGACACCGTGAATGTCGTGCCCTTTTCGTTCACCTCCAGCGATATCTTTCCGCCGAGGTATTTTTCAGTCAGCAGGCGCATGCTGTAAGTGCCCAGCCCCCGTCCCGCCCCTTTGGTCGAGAAGGAGCGCTGGAATATCTGCAGGCGCGTTTTCTCAGGCATGGGGGTAGGGTTGTGTATGGAAAGCTGAACCGAGTCCTTCGTCCGTCTGCATGAAAGCGTTATTTTTGTGCCTTTCCCTTCCGCCTCAAGCGCGTTTTTGAGCGCGTTGCCCACGGTGCGGGTAAGCAGGGTCGGGTCGGAACGGAAACTGAAATTGCCGCACGCAGCGTCCAGCGCGATTTCCCTGTCCTTGGCAACCTCGTGGTTGCGGAACAGCGCCGCCAGGTTTTCCAGAAACTTGGCCGCGTCAATTTCGGAAAGCGCCGGCGTAAGCTCGCCCCGTTCGGCGGCGGCCAGGTCTTTTTGCGAAAGTATCTGGTCCATCAGCCTGTCCGAGGCGTTTTCGGCGAACGGGATGAATTTGCCCGCCTCCTGCGGCGTGTCGGCTATAAGGGATATTATTCCCTTAAGCCCTCCGGCGGTGTTTATTATGTCGTGGAAGAAAATCCGTTCCAGCACCTGCTTGCGCTTGTTTTCACTGGCGTCTATGGCCGAGAAAAGTATGAAGTCCTGTCCGCCGTGCTGGAATGGCGTGGCGCTGATGAGCAGGTTCAGCTCGTCCCCCGCTTTGACCGGGACTACGTTGCATTCCGTTATTTCCCGCTTGCCGTTCAGCGCGGCGGCCATTGCCTTTGCCGCGCCGCATTCCCTGCAGAAATCCGTGGTCCCGCAGCCTTCGCAGGCGTGGGAACAGGTGAACAGCTCCCCTCCGCGCAGGCCCAGTATGCTTTCCTCTTCGTACTGGAAAGTCTTGAGCGCCATCGCGTTGGCGAAAATTATCTGTCGCTTCGAGTTCAGCATGAAGGAAAGATTGAGCATGGAATCCAGCAGCTCGCATAACAGGGGAATGGCCTTTATCATCCTGTTCTGTTCTCTGATTACTTCCATAGGTTCCTTCTCCGCGGGAAGGAATTTCGTGGGCAGCGGTTCATCCGGCATAAAAGTTCTCCTTTAATCATTAGTTTAGCTTAAATTTTCCGGGAATAAAGGGCTAATTAGGTGCTTGTTCCAAAAAAGAGGAGCCCGCCATATGGACGGGCTCCTTTATCATCGAGCGAATGGTTCAGGACTTGAGCAGTTTTTTGTATTTTGCCAGAGGTTCCTTGAGGCTTACTATGGCCGTGCTCCAGAATTCCGGCTTGCCCAGGTCCGCGCCTATGCTGCGGCGCGCCACTTCTTCCGCCGGGGCCGAACCTGTCAGCCTGAGGAACGCTTCGTATTTCGGCAGGAAGGACGGCCCTTCCTGCTTGAAGCGGGCGAACAGCGACGCCGCCAGCAGGAAGCCGAAGGTATACGGGAAGTTGTAGAACGGCACGTCGGTGAAGTAAAAGTGCAGCTTGGAAACCCAGAACATCGGGTCCTCTCCGCCGGGGACAAGCGCGTCGCCGAATACGCGGCGCTGCGTCTGCGTCATCAGTTCCTTGAAGCGGGCCACGGACACTTCCCCGTTTTTCCTTTCCTCATGGAAGGCCTTCTCGAATTCAAAGCGCACCGTGATGTCCAGGAGCAGGGTGGCCGCGCCGCAAAGGTACTCGTCCAGCATCAGCAGTTTCTGCGATTCGCTGATGTCATTGTCCTTGTAGACGCCTTCCGCGAGGATGTGCTCCCCGAATATGGAGGCGGTTTCAGCAAGCGTCATGGGGTATTCGCGGGCCCAGGGGCGCATCTCTCGCAGCAGGTGGCTGTGCCAGGCGTGGCCTATTTCGTGCGCGGTGGTGGTAACGTCTCCCAGGGAGCCGTTGAACGTCATGTATACGCGCTGTTCGCCGGTAAGCGAGGAGCCGGTGCAGAAGGCGCCGGGGCGTTTGCCGCCGCGCGCCTCGGATTCCATCCAGCGTTTGGCGAGGAAGTCCCTGTAATACGCGCCAAGAGCGGGGTACACGGAGTCGAACGCGGCCGATACCTTGGCCGAGCCTTTCTCCCATGTGAAGGCTTTTGAATCCTTCATCGGGAGGGGGGCTTCCCGCTCAAAGAAATTTATGCCTTTCGCGCCCATACGGGCGGCTTTGGCCTTCAGTATAGCGCGCGGTATTTCTATGTTTTCGTGAATGGCGGAATACATAGCGTCCAGCGTTCTGTGTTTTATTCCGGCGTTCATGAGGGGGACGTCCAGAAAATCCTTTATGCCGCGGTGGCGGTAAAGCGTCAGGCGTGTTCCGGAAATGGCGTTAAGGGCGGCGGCACAGCTGTCTTCGATGGAAGCCCACGCGCGGTTGCCGCCTTCGAAGGCGGCCCTGCCCACTTTCCTGTCCGGGTCCGACATGAGGGAACGCCAGCGCGATATCGGCAGTTTTTCCTTCTGGCCATCGGGCCAGACCATGTCGAATTCCAGCTTGGAGGACAGCTTGTCGTAGAGCGCGCTCCAGGAATGGAAGCCGTTGACCGCAAGGTCGGCGGCAAGTTTTTCCTCTGGCGGGGTCATGGTGCGTTTCGCTTCCTCATGAGCGCGTCTTATGCTGTGGGCCACGGGGGCCAGCTTCTCCCTTTTGAGGAATGCCGCCAGCGTTTTTTCCGGGACGTCCTTTATGGCCCGGCGCAGGTCCACGCCGAATTTGGAGTATTCCGCCACCAGGCCTATAAGCGCGGCACGTTCCTTGCTGTAATCATTGTTAGTCGCGTCCGCCGATTCGAGGCAGGTGACATAGGAGATTATGTGCCCGAGCCTTGTTTCCAGTTCCTCGGCCTTGAGCAGCAGCTTCTCCCATTCCCCCGCTGTTTTAGGGGAAAGAGGGGGCGCTTTGGCCGCTTTTTTCTGCAGCACCGCCACGTCCGCCGCGAGTTTCTTTTTGAACGCCGTCATCTCCGGCCCGTTGAACTTGGGGAAATAACTGGAGAGGTCCCACGTCACGCCTTTTGCAGAATCAGCCATCCCTTCCTCCTTGATTTAGCCTGCGAATCCTTTTGAGCATTCGCAAAATCTTCCCGGCTTTTTTCTCCGAATCCATGCTTCATGCTCATGATAGCACAAAGTTCCGCCCGGCGGTATGACCCGCCGGGCGGAACTTGAGGGGGATGCGGGGGAAGCGGTTATCTGGTCCAGACGTCCTTGGACCACTTTACGAACTCATCCCAGTTCGAGGCCTTGGAGAGCGCAAGGTCCTGATACCTGTTTTCGGGGTACACTTCGTCGAACGGAGGTTCGCCTTTAAGGCGGCGCGGTATTTCTATGGCAACGCCGTGGGTTTTGCTGTAGTCATCGCCAATCTTGTCCGTGTGCAGGCCGACCTG
>CAYPTM010000246.1:0-4488 GCA_964413345.1 uncultured Elusimicrobiales bacterium | reverse complement strand
GCGATAAGCAGTATCGAGGATACGAGGAATGCCGCGACGCTTTTTCTTGCCCACTCGGCGGACACTGAGGCAGGCTGCGGGAACAGGAATAGCATCCATATGAAGATTGCAGCGCAAATCGCTGCGGCAAGCAATGCGGCGTTTTTGCGGGACCGGCTGTCGCCTCCGGCAAGCGAATCCAGCGCGTGCGCGGCGGGGACTGAAAGGAAAAGCGGCAGGAACCAGGCCAGCCGGCTGTATATTACTTCAGCCCTGCCCAGCGCCATATACTGCGCGAACTGAAGCGGTGAGCGCAGTGAAAAAAGAAACGCGGCCGCCGCGCAGACCGCCCACGGCATGTGCTTTTTCCACGCGAGGCGGAGGCCCCATGCCGCAAGAATGATAAAAGCTATTCCGGCGAAAGCGTTGAAAGCCTCGTAGGAATTCAGTGCGAGAGGATACGGTTTCGTCAGGTCGTAGCCGAAAAAACCGCCGGAGAACAGGCGCAGCAGTGCGTTTAATCCGGCTCCCCCCCTGCGGATAAACGCCGCCAGTGTTATTGCCTCGGTTTTCCCCGAGCCGGACAGGAAGAAAGGAATCAATCTGGGCCCGGCCAGAAGCAACGCGACAATCAGCGGCATCAGCGGAACCAAAACGGACCGGAGCTTTGTCCGCATGGCGCCGTTTTCCTCTTTGAGGGAAAGTACTATCGAAAAGAGTGCGTAAAAGCCCAGGGAATATACCGCCATCTGTATCATGCTCCCAAGCAGCATGAGCGTCATCGCCGCCGAAGAGAGCAGGAAGTTTTTATGGAAGCTTCGTTCGCCCGCCGTCAGACGCAGATAAAGCAGCGCCGCCAGCCAGGTGAAATGCATCAGCATCCCCTCGCCGGAAGCCACCGCCGTGACCACGGGATTGGAGAGACATACCGCCGCCGCGCATAACCCCGCCGCGGCGCGCGAGCCGGATTCCCGCTCTATGATAAGGACGAGGAAAAACGCGAACAGCCAGAAATGGGCCAGCGTGGAGAGAGTCAGCAGCAAGGGCAGCGCGGCCGCCGGGAATAGCCACAGGGGCCAGTGAGGAGGATAGAAATAGATGTAGCCCGCTCCGGAAAACAGCGAGTTGCCGCAGAACATGTAGGGGTTCCACTGCGGAAGGGAGAAACCCTTGAAGGCGTTCGAAAACAGTGTGTGCATCGGTATGGCGTAATCGGCCCTGTCGTGATTGCCGTTAAGCACCATGCCTTGCAGAAAGAACGGGTGGAAGAGGAAAAGCGCCAGCGCGCAGGCCGCAAGCGCGGCGAACCGCCAGCCTCCGAGCGCGGACAGCCGCTCGTAAATGGAGGGTTTATTCGGCCTGTCTGTCATTGCGGAGAAGGGCCATTATGGCGGTGTCCACCGCCTGCGAGAACGCGGGCGTTATCCCGAATATGGCGCGCAGGTCGTGCAGCATCCTGTCTTCCGCGAGGGCGAGAGTTCCGTTCGCGGCCGCCATTTCCACGGCCCACGCGTAGGCCGTTTCCTTAAGGTGCGGAGGAAGCGTTTCGGCGCAGCGGTTCAGCGTTTCGCCGTAGGGGAGGCCCGGCATTTTCCCGGCTATTGAACGGATGTACTCTTCCAGTTCGTCCGAGGCGAAGTCCTCGTACAGCGGGTTCATATAGGCCATGGCCTTGAGCCGCTGGACCTCCGAATCGTCCATGTTGCCGTCAACGCTTATGGCCATGGCGGCGACTGCCATGAGCGCGTCCGCCGGGGTTTTTATGAAATCGGGCTTCGCTTTTTCTCCCATATCTACAATGATATCAAAAGGGACGGCGGGCACGGCGTTGACCTTTCTTAACTAAACCGCGGGGAAAATTTGCTAGATTAGCCCTGATGAAGGAGAGAAAAAGCGTTCTTGTCGTAAATCTCAATCTCGCTGTGGATAAAACGGCGGCCGCGCCCCTGTTTCGCAAGGGCGCCATTTACCGCCTGAAGGACGTGAAGACCATGGCCGGGGGTAAGGGCGTCAACGTCGCGCGCGCCCTCCAGACTCTCGGCACGCGCTCGCTCCTTATGGGTTTCATAGCGGGGCATAACGGGCAGTGGATAGCCGAGGCCCTTTGCGCCGAAGGCTTTGAATGCCGCCTCATAGAATATGGCCCCGGAGAGAGCAGGGTCTGCTTCTCCGTGGTTGACAGCCGCGACGGCATCTCGACCGATTATAACGAGGAGGGGCCGGACATACCGCCCGCCTTTTCCCGCAGGTTCATGCGGGAATTCTCCTCCCAGCTCCGCCACCACCGTCTGGCGGCTTTCTGCGGGCGCATCTCATCCGGCCTGCCGTGCACCTATTTCCGGGACCTTATCGGCGCCGCGCGCCGGGCGGGTCTTTTGACCGCACTGGACACCAGCGGCGCAGCGCTCAAGGCCTCGGTCTGCGCGGGGCCGGCCCTTTTCAAGATGAACCGCGAGGAGTTTGAAACCGCTTCCGGGACCTCTTTCTCGGCGGAGAATATCCGCCGTTTTTACCGCCGCGTCCGCCGTTACGGCACGGAATACGTCCTCGTGACTAACGAGTCCGGTCCCGGCTACGCGGCCACGCCGCAGTACTTCTGGCGTTTCACGCCTCCGAAGGTGAAGCTTGTCACCCCGGTCGGCGCCGGCGACAGTTTCATGGCCGGGCTGGTGCACGGCTTCAGCGAGGGTCTGCCCCGGCAGGAGATTGTCCGGCTGGCCATAGGCACTTCCGTAAGCGACTGCCTTACTCTCGGCGCCGGACTTATAGACGCCCGCGCCGCCATGCGTTACGCGGCAAAAGCCGGGCTTGAACGCCTTTCATCACAGGATAAATAGAGGAGAACCATGGAAACCATAGAAGCCATTCTTGCCAAAGCCCATTCGGAAGGCCGCAAGGCCCTGTCCGAGACGGAAGTCTACGACCTGCTGGACGCCGCCGGTCTCGCGACGCCAAAGCGCCTGCTGGTTCCCCTCGATGCCGTAAGCTCTCCCGCCGCGGCGGACTTCCTTGCTTCCCTGCCGGGTTCCCGGGCGGTCCTGAAGATTTCCTCCTCCAAAACCCTGCACAAGACCGAGTCAGGCGGCGTCAAGATATGCTCGCGGGAGCACGCCGGAGCTGAAATGGCGGCCATGGCCGCCAAGTTCCAGGACGCCGACGGCATAATGATAAGCGAGTTCGTGGAGCATGCGGTTTTCTCCATGGGCCAGGAGCTCATGCTCGGCGCGCGCCAGGATGTGGCCTTCGGCCCCGTCATCTCCCTCGGCGTGGGAGGAACGGACGCGGAGGCATTCACGAAGGTCCTCCGGCCGGGGCATTCCCCCTCCATACTCGCGGCCGATATGGCCTGCCGCGACAAGGACCTTTCCTCCTTCATCAACGAGGCGTGGATATGGCGCTATGTTTCCGGCCACGTGCGCGGAGGCAAGCGCCTCGCCCCGGACGCTGAACTTCTCAAGTGGCTTAACGTTTTCTGCGCGCTTGTCCGCCGCTTTCGCGACGGTTCCGGCTCCGCTTTCACTATAGAGGAAGTCGAGGTCAACCCGCTCTGCGTTTCGGGCGGACGGCTGGTGGCGCTGGACGGGGTTCTCCGCTTCCGTCCCTCCCGTCCCCATGCGGGGCGTGTTCAGCCTTCCGCTTCTGGAGTGGACGCCCTGCTCAAGCCCCAGACCGTTGCCGTGGCCGGCGTAAGCGAGAAAGGCATGAACATGGGGCGCATCATTCTGCGCAACGTCATAGCCGCGGGCTTTCCGGTTGAAAAGACCTGGGTGCTGAAGGATTTTGCCGGGACCATAGAAGGGGCGAAATGTTTCCCTAAGCCCTCGGATTTCCCCGCCGTGGTGGACATGCTTGTCGTGGCCGTTCCCTCTCCCGCGGTGCCGCAGCTTCTCAAGGACTGCGCCGCTTCCGGCAAAGTGCGCGGCATAGTGCTCATAAGCGGCGGCATGGGCGAAAAGGAGGGCAGTGAGGGCGTGAAAGACGAGGTCATGGCCGCCATCGCCGAAGGCAAAAAGAAGAATCCGGACCTTGCCCTCAGCGGAGGAAACTCCCTTGGCATCGTTTCCAATCCCTCCAGGGTCAACACTCTTTTCATCCCGACTGAAAAGCTGGTCCCCCCTCTCGGCCACAACCCGATGATGGCGGGCACGGCCTTCATAAGCCAGAGCGGGGCTTTCGTCGTCGCCACCTGCGGAAAACTCCCCTGGTTCAAGCCCGTTTACAGCGTCACCGTCGGCAACCAGATGGATGTCACCGTGGTGGATTATGTCGAGCGCGTGACCGAGGACCCCGCCATCCGCGTGGTGGGGGCCTATATGGAGGGCCTCAAGGACGGCGACGGCATACGTCTCGCCAAGGCCTGCGCCCGCGCAAAGGCCGACGGGAAGATTGTCGTGGCGTACAAGGCCGGCCGCACCCCGACGGGACAGAAGGCCGTCATGGGCCACACGGCTTCCATTGCCGGCGATTTTGTGGTCGCGCGGGACATACTCTCCCGCTCCGGCGCGCTGG
>CAYPTM010000245.1:0-4500 GCA_964413345.1 uncultured Elusimicrobiales bacterium | reverse complement strand
TATCCTCTACTCCGCCTGCCTCGGCTGCGTGGTGGACATGAAGCATCTCGTAAAGCTGGGCAAGCCAGGCGTTTACGCCCAGCTTTCCAGCCTGTCCGGCAGGATATGGGAAGGCCTCGCCACGGATTCCAAACCCTTTCTGTCTCTCTGCGCGAACCAGGATAACGTCTATTCCTGGGAAGCCCACTGCGTGAACGTGGCGATGCTGGCCATGCTGTTCGCCATGAACAAGGGCCTTGCGCGGAAGGACGCGGAATTTGTCGGAGTGGCGGCTTTCCTGCACGACATAGGAACGGTCAGCTTTCCCGAACTGATGGCCTCCACCGTTGTAACCGAAAACCAGCGCCACAAGATACACGAACAGGCGGTTGAAGGCGCGAAACTGGTCGCCCGCTTTACCGACGTGCCAGAGCCGGCAAAAACCAGGCTGGCGGAAACACTCTCCCAGATTTACGAGAAGTTCAACGGTTCAGGCTATCCGATGAAACTGTCCGGCTCCAAGATAGGCCCTGAAGCCCAGCTTGTGGCCATAGCCGACGTTTACGACGCCATGACCCATGACCGGCCCTGGCGCAAGGCCATGAATCCGCACACGGCGTTAAAGCAGATGATAGCCCTGGCGGACAAGGAATTTTCGCACGACATGGTGCGGCTGCTCATTTCCTCCCTGACGATGTATCCCCTCGGTTCGGTGGTGGCGCTCTCCACGGGCGAAAAAGGCCGCGTAATAGCCGTCAACACCGCGCAGATAACCCGTCCCGTGGTGGAAATACTGCAGGACGCAAAGAACCAGCCGGTCAAACCTTACGTTGTGGACCTGGCCTCGGCCACGCTGGTCCACATAGTCAGCGACGCCAGGCTCTGACCTCCCTTCCGGCCGCAAGGCCAAACTTGCTAGACTTTTCCTGATGAAAACACCGGACATCCACTGGCTCGGCCATGCCGCTTTCCGCATACGCGCGGCCAGCGGCCTCGAAATATATATCGATCCCTTCCGCCTTAACGGGGAGCTGCCCCGGGCCGGCCTCGTCCTGATTACACACGCACATCATGACCACTGCTCGCCAAAGGACCTGGCCCTGATCTGCGGAAAAAATACCGTCATAGCCGCGCCGCCGTCGGCCCTGCCGGTCCTTCAGGAGGCCGGTTATGCCGCCTCCGAAATGCGGACTGGCTCCAGGGCGGAGCTGCTGGGCATACCGGTGGAAGCCGTGCCGGCCTACAACATCGGCAAGCAATTCCACCCCAGAAGCGACGGCAACAACGGCTACATCCTGACCGTGGACGGCACGCGCGTATATCACGCGGGCGACACCGACCGCATACCGGAAATGAAGGGGTTCAAGGCGGACATAGCCATGCTCCCCATCGGCGGAACATACACGATGGACGCCGCCGAGGCGGCCCTGGCGGCGGAAGACATGAAAGTCCCCCTGCTCATACCCATGCACTACGGCACGCACGTGGGGAAGATGGAATACGCACAGGACCTGGCGCGGCTTCACCCGGACGGACTGTTGATACTGCCCAAGGAGTGACCATGAAATCCTACACCAAGGAACTTACGTTTTTGACGCGGGAACGGCAGGAAATAATAAACATAACCGGAGAAGTGCAGGCGGCGGTGGAGGCCAGCGGCGTGAAGGAAGGGCTGTGCCTGGTCAACGCCATGCACATAACAGCCAGCGTGTTCATAAACGACAATGAAAGCGGGCTTCACCACGACTTCATGCACTGGCTGGAGGGACTGGCCCCGCACGCGCCGACCAAATACCACCACAACCTGACGGGGGAGGACAACGCCGACGCCCACCTCAAGCGCACAGTGATGGGCCGGGAGACCGTGATAGGGATCACGGCGGGCAGGCTGCACTTCGGCCCGTGGGAACAGGTGTTCTATGGGGAATTCGACGGGAAAAGGCGCAAAAGAGTTCTGATAAAGATAATAGGAGAATGAAATGAAGGTGAGAATATACTATCACGACACGGACTGCGGCGGGGTTGTCTACTACGCCAACTACCTTAAATACATGGAACAGGCCCGCACCGAATATCTGGAAGAACGCGGCATGTCCGTCAAAAAACTCATGGACCAGGGGACAATGTTCGTGGTCTACCATCAGGAGGTGGACTACAAGTATCCCGCCTTCTACAACGACACCCTGGAAGTCCTGACTACCGTCACCGGCGTTTCCGAGGTGAAGACGGAGTTCGAATACAGGATCAAAAATCAGGACGGGCGCCTGACCACCCGCGGCAAGACGACGCTGGTCTCCGTGGACACGAAGACGCTTGAGGCCAAGCCCATATCGGAAGAACTTAAAAAAGTAATCATGGGCCCGGCCCTGACGCCGGCCGCATAAAAACATTGCCCGCATAAACAGCCAGCCCCCGCTTCGCAGCGGGGGCTGGTTTCATATTTCCGGGGGAGGGAGCGTTATTCGCCCTTCCAGACCTTGCCCTGCTTTGTACACAGCTTCTTGCCCTCTATACCGCCGGTGCCGAAGAAGTTGCCCGAGCGCGGGGCGGCGGTGGAAGTTTCGCCGTTGCGGTATTTCATTATCGCATGGCTGAAAGCGCCGTTGTCGCCCTTGTTGCCAAGGCTGTCGATGAAATAGCGCTGCTCCTTGTTCGGCATGGTGATTATCTTGCCGCTCAATTCGCCCGTAAAGGTTTCCTCGCTGCAGTCCGTATAGCGGAGCAGCCAGCCGTATTCCATGGCGTTGATTTCCATGTAGCCTTCTTTCTTGAGGGCCACTATGCGCTGGTCCTCGGCGGAGAGAAGGGCCACGGCCTCGGGAGGAAGCGGGTCGGACGGAAGGAGATAGCGTTTCTCCCCTATAAGCGCGTAGTAATAGACCTGCATGCCGTCATAGGACAGCAGGCCGCCTTTCTCGAACAGAGGCTGCCCCTTCATATCCTTAAGCTGCATGATTGTCTTGAGGGGCATGCCCTTCCTTTCGAAGAAAGTCAGGGAGTCCTTGGTCAGATGCCGCCTGTAGATGACATAGCCGGTCCACGTCAGCATGAGGCGGAGGTCCCCAGCGGAAACCGTCTTTTCGTATATGTAGGAGGGCGGCAGGCGGTTGAGCTTGCGCTTGAGATAGTCCACCGCTCCCATTTCCTCGGCGGAACGCATCTGAGTGAAAAGCTCCTTGTCCTGCGGGGCCAGTTCCTTCTTGGCGGCCGCAACAGCCTTGCGCTCCTTGAGTTCGGTCAGTATTTCCGGGTCGGTCATGACAAAAGTTTCGGTGCGGCGGAGACCGTCGTGCGCGACAGGGTTGCCAGGCTCGAGGGCAAGGCCCTTGCCGTAAGCCGCGTGCGAGCCGGGCATGTCGCCGGCTATTTCAAGGCAGCGGCCGAGGCCGACCTGCGCGTTGACGTCGTTGGGGTCCACGGCGATGGCCTGCCTGTAAAAGCCGGCGGCGTCGGGCGTTGCGCCCTGCTTCATGGCTATGTCGCCCAGACGGGAGAAGCTGTAGGCCCGGAGAGGAGAGTTCGGCGCCAGCAGGCGCGACACCAGCTCGAACTCCCGTCGGGATTCGTCAAGCTTGTTCTGCACCATGAGAACGCCGGCAAGCGATATACGGGAGTTTTCATCCGCGGGCTGAATCTCCAGGCATTTGCGGAACTGCGCCTCCGACTCCGGATTCTTGCCGGAAGCGAAAAGCTCCTGTCCCGCGCTTATGCAGCGGCCCAGTTCAGCCTGCTGCGCGGCGTCCAGCGTTCTGGCCTGCGGCAGCGGCGGTACCTTCACCTCACGCGCCGCCTTTTCCCGCCTGGCGTCTATGGCGACCAGCTGGGAAAGGGTGTTGTCCCTGTCCGAAGAGGGCAGAGAGAGGCGTTTCCTGCGGGAGAGCATGGCAAGGTCGCCAAGCGGCTCGTTTTCCTCGGCCTCGGCATAGGCGTCGCGCGCGGAGGAATAGCGTCCCGCGCGGGAAAGCGCCTCCGCCAGGGAGAACATAACGCGGGCCATGTCTGCGTCGCCCGGGCGGGAGCTGTCGCGGTGGGCGATAAGTTCGGCCCGGCGCAGGGCGGTGATGGAGTGCTGCACTTCGCCCTCTTCCAGATAGCCGCTGCCAAGCTGGTAAAAAAGACGCCAGCTGTCCGGGTTTATCTTGGCCCCGGCGGTCCACATCCTGATAGCGGCCTTCAAATCGCCCTTCTCACGGTAGGACATGCCGATTTCGTAAAGGGCGTCGGCGTTTGTCGGCTCCATGGTGAGGGCCATCTTGCAGTGGTAAAGGGACTTTTCAATCTCCGACGCGCCTATAAGCCGGTAAACGCGGCAGAGGGCTACGCGGACATCCGTACGGGCGGGGGAACGGTCCACGGCGGCATTCAGCAGGCGGCGCGCCTCCTGCAAATCAGGCGCGGACGAGCGGGAAAGGGCCACGCCAAGCAGCGTCGCGGCCTCCGCGTCGGCCGGATTAAGCTTAAGCTGTTCCCGCAGAAGGGGGACGGCCTTCTCCGGCTGTCCCCACTTCAGCTGGTCGGAAC